>CAZDYX010000297.1:0-4958 GCA_964509775.1 uncultured Desulfobulbia bacterium
GACCGTTGAGCAGGCCGGCCTGGAAGATACGATCGTGCCCATGGTCTGCAAATCGTCCCTGGCGGCCCGTCTCTGGTCGACACCCCTCAGCCTGATCTTTATCGATGGCGGCCACGCCCTGGAAACGGTCCTTAAGGATTACAACTGCTGGGTGAGCCATCTTATACCCGGCGGCTATCTGCTGATCCACGATATTTTCGAAGACGCGGCCCAGGGCGGACAGGCCCCGTTTCGGGTGTACCAGTTGGCCCTGGCCTCCGGGCTGTTTGTCGAGCTGCCGCGGATAAAAACCCTGGGTGTGCTTAGACGCCGGACCCCGAATGAAATCCTCTGATTTTCTGGCAAAGTTACCCCTTCTCTGCTTTCTTCCTGAAGTCTTCAAAATCCCATTTTTGAAAAAAGACAAGATTTCAAACCGTAATCTATGAAAATTGTTTGAAAATTGTTTACGTTATGGTAATAAAAGGGGGAACTCTTAAAAAATTAACGGAATTTTCTTGCTGGCAATCATCAACTAAGGGAAAGAGTAAGACTATGCCGTCGATCATAAGACTAATCGTCACTATATTCTTACTCTCAATCCTTCCCTCGCAGGTCCACGCCCTTACGCCCGCCCAGGTCTTTGATAAAGTCAAGGATGCCGTTGTTATCGTGAAGACCCTGGACGCCCAAGGCAAGCTGATAAAACAGGGAAGCGGGGTGTTAATCCCTTCCGGGAAGATTGCCACCAATTGTCACGTCGTCGAAGGGGGTGCATTTTATCAGGTAGGCCAGGGCGAACATCTTTTTCCAGCCACCCTGTTTGCGGAAGACGGGGACAAGGACATCTGTCTCCTCGATGCCAAGGGTTTTACAGGGAACCCAGCGCAGCTCGGCAAGGCGGCGAGCCTCAAGGTGGGGGACCCGGTTTATGCCGTGGGAGCACCGAGAGGTCTGGAACTTTCCCTTTCCGACGGCATTGTCGCACAACTCCGGGGTGAGCCGCCACCTCTGATTCAGACCACGGTGGCCATTTCCCACGGTTCGAGTGGCGGAGGTCTGTTCGATAGGGAAGGCCGGCTTGTCGGCCTGACCACCCTATACATCGAAGGCGGGCAGAACCTGAACTTCGCCATGCCCGTGGAATGGATAGGCGAGGTCAAGCCAGGCCGGAAACCAGCCTCTGGGGGATTCGGTCAAATTGATTGGTTGAAGCGTGCCATGGCTCTGGACAATATGAAGGACTGGCCGGGACTGCTTAACTGGTCCCGGAAGTGGATCAAAAGCGAGCCGAAAAATGCCGATGCCTGGGGTTTCCTCGGAGTCGCTTGCGTCGGCCTCAAGCGCTACGATGATGCCATCGAAGCCTACCGCCAGGCTCTGCATATCAATCCGGAATATGCCAGAGCCTGGAACGACCTCGGAGCTGTTTACGAGGACCTCACCCGCTATGATGATGCCATCGAGGCCTACCGCCAGGCCCTACGTATCAATCCGAAATATGTCAGAGCCTGGGCTGGCCTGGCACTCGCGTACGTTCTTTCCGGAAACCGCTCAGCCGCCCTGGATGCTGTCCGGGAACTGCGCCGTCTTGATCCTGAACAGGCCGATTCAATTAATTGTTTTATCGCCCAACAAACCGATCAAAAGGAACACGGCATAAAAGCCAGCTCGCCCCCTGAGGCATATAACAAAATGGATGCAGATACCAAATCACTACTATTCAATGTAATCGGAGGTATAATCGTTTCTGTTTTAACAGCGATTTATGTCGGTACTCGTCATCGATTTCGTTCATATAATCTCCAACGTCTTAGTGGTTTTCAATTCAAGACTGGTACTGAAATCAGAATGACATACGGCCAGCTTCTACTGGACTCCTTCACAGATCAATTTGGTCGGCCAATAACCCATCCCTATAGAAAAACGTCTCGACGAGGTGGCGCTCCATTGGCTGGATCCTTCTCTATTGAACATCCTATAAGCGAGTGTGAGGTTCGTGCATCGACTTACATTGCGACTTTGTTGGGTCTTCCTGGAAAACTCCGACCACTGCTGGTTTCGGACACCGACGCAAGTTCTTTACTCGATAGCAATTTCATTTCCTTTGGTGGCCCTTTTTCAAATTACAAGACTGCGGATGCCTTAGCATCTGAAGCAAATATATTTATTCGAATGTCTCCCAACGGTTTTTTATTTCCCAATGGAGAAAATCTTCCCTTTACATCCTCAAACGAGGATGATTATGGCATTATTTTAAGAATTACTCCTCCTGAATTTCCCACCCGATCTTGGATTGTCTGTGCCGGTCTGGGTGAATGGGGGACGAGTGGCTCATCTTGGTTTTTGGCAAACAACTGGCAAGAATTAATTAAAAGAATTTATCCTATGGCCTACTGGTCAGGTGTTATGGACATTCCTGATTTCATGGCGATGATACGAGTTCGGCCCGGGCAAGATCAGTCTGCGCGTATGATTGCACTTTATAGAAATGACAAAGGACAAATAGATACCGTGATACAGGCCTAACAATTCTATCCTACGGACCGGAACTTACCTGGGGTCTGCTGATCTCATACGTTGCTCACTTTCAATCAGTAATCGTTAATTTTAGGGGCTACCCTGTTAGTGGACGTATGGGTAGGTGATATCGTTATATTGGGGAAGTCCTCAACCTCCCATTCGGAAAAAATAGAAGAGTACCGTATTCGTCGATAAAAAGGCCTTGATATTGGTTGGACTTGGAAAAGTATGGTTGGTGCTTAATTTTCCTTTTAGGGGTGGATTAAAAACGTTAAATGCGTTAAAATAATTCTATGCGATTTGAATGGGACCCTCGAAAAGCCAAACAAAATTTAAAAAAACACGGCGTTTCTTTTGATGAAGCCGTTACCGCATTTTACAATCCATTATCAGCAACTTTTAACGATCCCGATCATTCGGTAGGGGAACAACGATATATCACAATCGGTTTCTCCTCAAAGAACCGTCTGATTGTTGTTGAGCGTCCCGAACGGGGTCGGACCAAGCCAGGATGTCGATTGGCCTATGAAATGCCCGAAAACATGGCCTCATATCGACCTTAAACATGCATTTTCGGGGTTGGAATTGGTCCTTTAACGGAAAAATTGGAAATCATCAAACCGACAGCTAACGTGGTCATGCACTCGGACCCGAACCGCGCCGGCGGCATCTGGTTGGTGATGTCTCCAGGCTCATGGGCGGCGTGGTTCGGGCCGATAAGGGCCGGTAGCCAACCATGGCCGGTCAAGGGAGGCGGGCTGGTTCCACTTCTGGCGGCACAGTGATAATATTAACAAAGGGAGGCATATCAATGCCGCGTATCAGTCAGTTTTTCGGCGTGACCATCTACATGTACTTCAACGACCATCTGCCACCACACTTTCACGCCGAGTACGGCGAGTTTGAAGCCGTTTACGCCATTGATACATTGGACAGCTTACGGGGCGAGCTGCCACGACGCGCCCACATTTTGGTCATCGAGTGGGCTCTGGCTCATCGCATTGAATTGAGAGCCAACTGGCAGAGAGCGCGACAACAGCTGCCCTTAGAGCAAATCGAACCACTGGATTGATTGGAGAAACAGCGATGGAGAAATTAGGCCCCCGTGTACGAGTTCGGACAGTTCAACCCCTTCGGGATTTCATGGTCTTTATCATCTTTGAGAACGGTGTCCAAAGGGAGATAAACCTTGAGCCGTATCTACACGGCCCCATTTTTGAACAGATCCGCAACAATCCAAGCATGTTCTCCGCCATGAAGATCGAGGGCGGCACGATTGCATGGGAGAATGGAGCGGATATTGACCCGGATGTACTCTATCACAATCTCAAACCCGCATGGATGGAAGATGCTGAAGTGGTTCCTGCGCAAGGCTCAAACCTGAGCAGTGGCTAACCAATGCATCAGCCGACGCGCGGGGAGCGTTGTTGGGTGTTCCGGCCATAGCTCCTTGTCCGCGCGCGCCTGATGCTGTTGTTCTTCCGAAATTTACCAGTTCCGGCTTAGCTTTTCGTTGGCGCCGTCTACGGCGTTGCCCCTCTTGGGTCCGTGTCCCGGACGGCTCCGCCGCAGGCGTTCGTCAACCAAGCCAAAGAACGTCAATTCAAGAAGCAGCGACTGTCTTCGGTGATCCTCTGGCCGTGACATTTCAAGACCCAGATCATTCTTTTGAGGAAGAAAGGCAATTGACTTTTGGGCAGTCTCTTCAAAGGCGTCTTATCGTGGTGTCCCACACAAGGCGTGGGGAGCGGACAAGAATTATTAACGCGCGTCTTATGGACCGCAATGAAAGGGTGATCTATGAGGAAGGTTAAAGAAACAGACGAACTCCGCCCGGAGTATAAACGGGAAGATCTCGGTGTAGGAGTCCGTGGCAAATACTTTGAAGACTATAGCAAGGGGACAAATCTTGTACTTCTAAGCCCCGACGTGGCAAGGGTATTCTCTTCCGAAAAAGCTGTCAATGAAGCTCTACGGTCTCTCATTAATTTGGCGGAGAAATCCACAGGCCGAACAAGTCGTCCCACCGGACCGGCCAAAAAGCGGGCCTCCCGGTGAACGCCGCATAGGGCCGAACATCCATTACAGACAACGGCCAGGCGGTTTCTGAGAATCACAGCATGACGTGATGAGTGATTTGTTCGTGCTCCGGAAAATCGCCTCGGTTGTTATGGGTCCAGTACCAGCGGAGGCCGCCCTCTTCGGGTCTATTTTTGATGTAGCCGCTATCGATAAAACTCCGGATGGTTTTTTGGATCAGCTCTATGTCCAACCCGGTCGTCCCCTGAAGGCGTTGACAAAGCTGATCGAGGGGTTCACCTGCTCGGCTGTTTGGCCCATCGTTCGGAAAAAAGCCGCAGGCCTCTAATAGATCTTCGGAGAGCAGCTTGTAGACCAGTTCCATCCGAAAATGTCCGGCCACCCGGAAATCCTCTTCCGGGGTGTTGGTTTTATCA
>CAZDYX010000298.1:0-4958 GCA_964509775.1 uncultured Desulfobulbia bacterium
GCACATCAAGCCATCGCTATCGCGCCTTCGCAACTAAAAATGGCCAAAGTCGAGGATTATGGACCTATGCTATTCTTCAATATGAGGAGCTCCCGAAATGTCCAAGCGTGATCCGTAAGACCTGCTGCCATAGGCGGAGTTTTTGTTTTCCCTTTCAGTTTAAACAACCCCTGGCCGCCGGCATACCGCCGATGAGCACGGTGGGGCAGCCCGGGGGCAGAATCGGGCCGCCGACATGCGGCATCGGTGGGGCACCGGACGTGACCATGGGGCAGGTATGCATGTTTGTTATGCGTGCGGCTGGTTTTCCCATGATTCCATCAGAAGACAGAATTGTCGGCATAAGAGGCTGCCGACGATTGGCACAGAATTCAGGAGTCAGAATTCACAAGGAAAAAGGGGACGCGCTGAAAAAGAGGACACAATTATTTTTCGTTGAGCCCCTTTTATTCTTGATTCATGCTTCCTTTGCTTAATCCCGAATCTTCGTTTCAAGGATGGGTCACAGGAGCTTCACCAGGGCGGCAACGATGGTGATGGACGCGGCGATAAGCGCGCCAAGTCGTATGGTGAGCCGCATTTCGAGTTCCTTGAGATCGCGTTGCAGGTTGGCGATATCGGCCTTGGTTGCAAGCCGTTCGGTAATAACCTCGGAGAAGACCTGGGCCTGGACCTCGGCCTGTTCCTCGGTAAAGCCAACCGCCTTGAGTTTTTTGACGTATGCATGGGTATCGAAGGTAATGGATGCCATGGTTATCACCTCTGAAAAAAACGGTAGCACATTCAACCCTGGTTGTCACGGGCTTTCCACCAGGGCGGGTTCCATTGCTTGCGGCCGAACTTGACAATGATTCGGCGATCTTTCCCCCTACGCCGGCTCCCAGGCATCCTTGTCCAAACCGGGAAAGGTGATCTGGCAGGTTCCCGGCACAATGTGGTCAATCCGGGCGAAGCCTTTTTCATCCAGGGTTCCTTCGGCGACCTTGCCGTCCGGCAGGGTGATCCGGTACTTCTCACCCGGCACCGGCTGGTCTTCCTCATCCACGAGTTCGATCTCGATCCAACTGGGTCTTTCTTCTTCTTCCTCGGGTGTCTTTGGCGGCTGGTAAGGTTCGACCGGGGTCGAGCCGTATTTGCCCTTCTTTTGCTCCACCTGCTCCGCTTTTGTCTTAGCCGTCCGCACCGGATCGGCCACGTCGGCGTCTTCCGCCACCTCCGGCGCCGCCGGGGTGACAGCCTGGCCGGCCTTGCCGCTTTTCGGGTTCATGGTTTTGGCTCCGGGTTGCGGGTTACGGGTTACGATTCAAGGCGTTGGCGAGTGCCTGGAGCATGCAGGAAATGGATTTTAGTGCTGCAACGCAACGTCCTCCAGATTCATACCTTGGTATAAAAACCCCATTAGACATCATAAGCTACTATCCTTTACCACATAAGGAAGTTGAAAATTGCCGGCAACGATTCCTGGGACCGTAATATCTTCATCAAGATTCTCCCAGCGCAAGGCAAAGCCATTCAATCGTAAAGTGACTTCCTTTAATTGTTCTTCCGTTGCTTGTGATAGAAGCTTAAACCTGTCCGCGGGAAACCCGACAATCCTGCCGTCTGTTAGCTCGATGAAAATCGTTCTTTTTTCAACCCATACACGAATGGCGGCCGGCTCTAAAATATCTGCTCTAACTGCTGCGGATGTTGTCATGATACTTCTCCTTGAGATAATCGAGGTGCTCAAACACAAATCTTTCAATTTTGCGAATGATTATCGGCGACAGCCCTCTATTGCTGGCTAATCTAACAGGATCAAGCCAGAATTTGCATTCCCCGTCAGGTGTGGCAATATGAATGTGGGGCGGCTCTCTGCCCTCATCCGAATAGAAATGAAACCTATATGAAGCGACTCGTAAGACAGTTGGCATAATAATATCAAAACTGATGATCTCGTAAAAAGTCGAAAAGCTCAAATTGCCGACTTGTAATATCAAGCACTTATCAACCTTGTCGCGTTGGCGGAGCGGCTTTTTGCGAGGCAAACAAAACTTGTCAATCTGTATTATTACTTATTTCTCGACTGGATTCCTTCTTTTCTCCATAACTGTTCCTCGCCCACCAACAAATCCCTTCTCAACCCGCCACCCGTAACTCGTAACTCGCAACCCAACTAATTTATCTTCACCAATCCGCCCTGGATCGTCATCATGGCATCGCCCTTAACCGAGGTGTTGGCGGATTTCAAGGTCGCCTGGGCAGGGGACTGGACCGTGACCCCGGCGGTTCCCTTGACATCGATGGTGCTCTGGGATTCCAGGACGATCTGGCCGCTAGTGCCGATCTTGATGCCGCTTGCCTCGATGGCCACAAAGGATTGGCCGACCTTGATCGTCACATTGGTCATCGCCTCGATAACAATATTGGTGGCCTTGAGATAATAATCTTCCGTGGTCTGTTCGGAGTGGTTGGCCTTAAAGACCTCGATTACATCACCTTTCACGGTGAGGGACTGGCTGGCGTCGATTGCTTTCGCCTCCTTGCCCTTGATGGTAAGGTGCCGGTCCTTGCCTATTTCTTCGTAATGGTCATTGACGATCTTTTCATGACGATTGTTTTCGATATGCTCCCGTTTATCCTTCTCGACATGGAGATGGCGACTGCTGCCGACGGTCTCAAACCGATCCGCCTTTACCCGGATATCCATGTTTTTTTCGGCATGGATAAAAACCTGTTCGTCGCCTTTTTTGTCCTCGAAACGGAGCTCGTTTAAATTATTGGGATTTCCCTTGGCCGAGCTCTTGCTCTTGATACCGCTCTGGGTGGCATTGGCCGGCAGGTCATAAGGCGGCATATTATCCGCGTTGTAAACCCGGCCGGTTATGATCGGCCGGTCCGGGTCGCCCTCCAGAAATTCGACGATGACCTCCTGGCCGATGCGGGGGATATGGATGCCGCCCCATTTACTGCCGGCCCAGAGCTGCGCAACCCGAATCCAGCAGGAGCTCTTTTCATCGCCCTTGCTCTCGCGGTCCCAATGGAACCGGACCTTGACCCGGCCATACTTATCCGTATGAATTTCATCGCCGGCTGGTCCCACCACCACGGCGGTCTGGGGCCCCTGAATTATCGGTTTCGGTGTTATCCTGGCCGGTCTGAAAGGCTGATCGCTCCGCAAGACAGTAAAGTTGCACGAATAGACCTCGTTATCGCCGGACGATGGCATAGACTCATATTCATCCACTTCAATGTTGTGGCTGGCGGAACTGATGAGGAATTCCCGGTTTTGATCATTTCGAGGATAACCGGTAAGTTCGAAAAGACTGCCCACCGAAAGACCGCGGGCATTGGTCCGCCCTTGTACCTGCTCGAATCTCGCTTGCAGCTCTTCGATCCGGGCCCGGGCGTACGTCTCGCCCTCAGCGGTCTGGAGGTATTCGCCCGGATAATCGTATATTTCCATTTCGGCAAGCGCATGACGGCGCGGGAGGGCGGATTTCACCTGGAGATTGGCCTTGGGCCTTTCAAAATCGAAGTCGTTTAAGGTATAGACCCCGGGCTGAACCTCTTGGGAGATATTCCAGTCATAGATAGACTCAAGCTCGCGATGGCGATTTCTGTCCGGCGGGAAATAGGGTATCTGCTCATAGCCGGAAAAGGGCTCATGCGAGCTGATGGAATCGGCGAGCACCAGGGAATGTTTTCCGTTGTCGTGTTTGAAATAATAATAGATGCCTTCCTGCTCCATGAGCCGGCTCACAAAGTTGAAATCCGTCTCCCGGTATTGCACGCAATATTCCCAGCTCCGGTAGGAGCCGCTCAGGGCCTCTTCGAAATCGCTGAACCCGTGCCCCCGAAAAATTTCCTTGATGATATCGGGAACGGTCTTGTCTTGGAAGATGCGGCAGTCTGCGGTGCGGGTCAGAAACCATAACCAGGGGCTTACAATGGCGTGGTAGGCAATATAGCCGCCATAGGTGCCCGTCATACTGAAACGGCTCACAAACCCATTGAAATAACGGGTTTTATTGTCCGCCAGTTCAAGCCGGACCGTGACATTCTGCCCCAGTAGATCCTCAAAATTGATATTCGGATCCTTGCTTAGCAGGTCCAGTTCAAAGTGAAATAGCCGCCCCAGCTCCTCGGCTGCTGCCATGCGGTGAAAGAGCAAAACGTCTTCACCGAGAGGAGTGGCGACTGCTACCTGTCTTGCGGCTTGGATGGGCATGATGATGTTCTACGGGTTATGAGGTTATGGGAAAACAGAATTCAGGAGTCAGAATTCAGAAGTCAGAATTTAGAATAGCCCTGAACATGCCCCTTAGGGGCATATGGCCATACGCCCTACTGAATTCTAACTCCTACCTCCTAACTCCTGACTCCTGACTCCTGAATTCCTATTTGATATTGATGCTGGTGCCGCTCACGGTCAGGTGAATCTGCGTAAGTTTATGTGCTGTAACCGGAGCGGTCGCCTTCCACTGGGCCTGTTCATAATCCCGGAAGACTGCGAAAAAGCCGATGGCCCGGGTTTCATCCGAGGTCTCATAGGAGATTTTTCGGTTATCGTTGGACTTGAGAAGAATTTCTTCCTTAGCCGTTAAATTGCTGCCGAGAACGCTGTCGTCTTTCTTGTAGAGCGTCATGAAATCTGTATTGTTGAAATCCGACAAGGATTTCAATTGATAGATCCGCAGGGCAAGCGGAGATGGACGTCCCTCCGGGTTCGGATTGATATTGCCGGCCGTTTCGATCTCAATTTCAACCCGAGTCGGCGCGGGTGGCGGCGGCGGTGGGGGTGGAGGAGGCGCCTTTCTCCCGCACCCCTCTATCAGGGTAAGAAGACTTAACAACAAGCACATTAATAGAAAATTTCTGAAAATCGAGCCTCTGGTAAAAGTCGTCACCCCGGTGAAAACCGGGGTCCATTGGTTATCGCAATTCCCGGGCACAACTGGATTCCGGCCTGCGCCGGA
>CAZDYX010000299.1:0-4923 GCA_964509775.1 uncultured Desulfobulbia bacterium
CTTGGCCCTTTATAACTATTTCGTTACGGCTCCTTATGCCGCTCCGGTCAATTAAATGGCCATGTTATTTTTTTACAGCGGCTTGGGGTTATTCAATCACCTGGACCTGCCACTTTTCGTCGATCCATAACTTTACGAACTCCACCTCAAATCCCCACGCGGCCACCGTCTTGACCGAATCGGCAAGCTGCCGGAGCTGGACATCTTTGGCCACCGGGTTCCCGGCGCAGTCATGATGGGCGGCTATGGCTATGGCCCGCGAACCATGGCCCCTTACAGAGATGTTCACCCGTCGCTTGACGGACTCGATGGTGGCGGTGTCGCTGTTTTCAGCCAGGGCCTTGACCGGGCCGGGTTCGGTGATCATGTCCACATAGTCAACGCCATATTTGTTTTTCATGAAATTGGTGACTGCCAGTTGCGTTCTTCCATCCATGCAGTTGATTGCCGTTGAAAAAGTCCCGCTTGCCATTTTATTCCCCCCCCAATTCGTGCTTTTTATTCTGGGTCTCCGCCGGCCGGCTACCCGTCGCCTTTGACTGAGGACGGCGCCGCACACCGTCCTCAGTCCTATTAAGCCAATCCCGTGTCTGGCACGACATGGCTACTTGAGCAAAATCGACATGCCGAGAAGAGGCCAGATGGTGACCAGCGCGAGGCCGAGCACCACGATCAGGACGATGCTGGGTATAATGCCGTATTTGAAAAATTCGCCGGGGGTAAATTGTTTAGACTCATAGGCGATGGCATTGGGCGCCGCGCCGATGAGCAGCACAAAGGGCATGCCCGCGGTAACGAGCGAGGCGTAGAAGATGACATCCGGAGCCACACCCAGGTACCCGGCGATAACGAGGGATACCGGTAGCGATATGGCAATGGCCGCTACATTCATAATAAAGTTGGTCATGATCAGAACAAAGGTGGCAATGCTCAGGACAAAGATTATCCAGTGGGCATCCTTGAACATGACAATAAAGTTGACCGCCATCCATTGCGCCGCCCCGGTCTTCCAAAGACAAAAACCAATACTCATAGCCCCGCTGAAAAGCAGGATGATGTTCCAGGGGATATCTTCAAGCTCTTTGACGGTCAAGACCTTGAAGATAAAAAAGAGCAGGGTTGAAATGAGCATGATCGCGGACCGGTCCTGGGCCTTGAGCGCCGGCACAAAGGCTTGCAGCGCCATGATGATAACGACGAGCACGACTGTGCCGATGACGAACTTTTCATTGAAGTTAAGGGGCCCCAGCTCCTTGGACAGACGTTTCACCTTCTCGCGCAGGCCGGGGATGATCTTTTTCTCCGGCTTCAAAAAGATCATCAGCATTACCCAGATAAGGAATACCATCAGCCAGCCGACCACCCCCATATAAAGCGGCAGATCGAAGAAGCCCACATCCCGGCCGGTGAATTCCTTGAACATGCCGGCGGCGGCCGGTCCGCGCGCCGCGCCAAGGAAGGTGACGATACTGCCGGCGCCAGCCGCATAGGCCATGCCGATAAAGAGGGACTTGCCGAATTTGGTCTGTTTGTCACCCTCACCGTAAAGGGCATAGATGGCCATAAGAATGGGAAACATGGTGGCCGCTGCGGCCGTGTGGGCCATGAAATGCGTGAGCCCTGCCGTGACCACAAAGCTGCCGAGCAGGATCATGCTCGTTTTTTCGCCCACAATCTCAAGCATTTTGTAGGCCAGGCGCTTGGTGAGCCCTGACTTGGTAAAGGCGAGCCCTACGACCACCGAGCCGAAGATGAACAAAACCGATGGGTCCATGAAGTCCTTAAAGGCCTCCTTTGCCGTGCGGATGCCGAAAAGGGCCTGAAACGTCCCAATGGCAAGGGAGGTTGCCCCGATCGGAATTACCTCGAAGACCCACCAGGTGCCGGCAAGGAGAAAGAGAGCGATGGCCCCCTTGCCCTCCGTGCTCAAGGGAAATGCCTTGCCGGACGGATCAATGGCATCCTTCCATGGCGGCATGTAATACACCAACAAAAACAATCCCAAACCAAGAAGAATAAAAAACACCCGCTTCCAATCAAACGGCGCCTTCGGCGCTTCCGCTACCACAATCTGCGCCGGCGGCTCGGGTAACCCTTGCATTTTTTTAAGGTCCTTCTCTGCCATGACTCTCTCCTCCTTTTTCCCTTACGGTGAGTTTCCGTTAGATTGCGGCTGAAATCACTTCGAAGATCTCTATTATCCGGGCAAGTCCGACAAATTTCTTGCCGTCAAGGACCGGCAACAGCATCAGGTCATGATGGATCATGAGATAGGCGGCCTTGGTAACGGGGTCATCCGGCTTGACAAAATACTTGGCCGGCACCATGACATCGCCCACCGGACGCTCCGCCAACTTGGCGGCATCCTGTACAAACAGGGTTTCCCAGAGGAGCGACAAGCCCGAATCGTCTTCCGCCGGGACCTGGGCCTTGGTGGTTGGTTGTAAGAACCGCGGCTCAAACCCCTTTAAAATATCCTTGAGGCCTAAGGTCCCCAAGAGATTGTACTTCTCGTCAAAGACGAGAATCGCCATCGGGTGCTGGCATAATTTTTCATCACTTAAGAGGGATTTCTTCACAATCCCTACGGCCTGCCGGAGTGTGAACCAATAAGGCAGGTGAGGAAAATCGAAGACATCGACCATTACATCTTTTACCACCTTCATCTGCGCCATAACGCCTCCTTTTCATTGTGTTCCACGGTACCGGGGGTAAAGGGCAACCCGTTAACCCGGCATCGTCTTGAACTTTGTTGACCTCATAAAACCGTTCCCCTATTTTTTTTCGTATTTACATGAGAACCTGGATCGGTCCGCTCTCTTTACCGACCGCATATACATGACCTGGGTATCTCTTGCGTAAAAGTGCTGCTCCAGGAGCAGAAGCGGTGCGCCTATTGGTATGTCGAGCAGCATCACCTCGTTTTCCGTTGCATAGACGACATCGATAAATATCTCGATCCTGGTGATTGGGATCTGGTATTTTTTTTCCAGGACCTCAAGGAGAGGACGGTTATTGATATCCTCCCGCAAAAGCTCGGGACAGAGACGATGAAGAATATAGGATTCCGCCAGCAGGAACGGATCATTGCCGGCCGACACCAACCGGCGGATATAAATGACATGATTTTCCCCGGACAAATCGAGTTTTTCCTCAAGATCATCGACCGGCGTCATTATCGTCTGAACCAGGACCTTGATGGAGAGAGGCGATATCGCCTCAAGCATGAGCTCGTCAAAATCCGTGGTCATCGTCATCCCAAGGGGAGAGGCCTTTTTGCAGACAAAGGTGCCCCTTCCCTGATGACGAATAAGATAGCCCTGGCGGGCGAGATCGAGGACCGCGAGCCGGATTGTCGCCTTACTCACCTCGTATTTCTGGCACAGCTCGTCCTCGACCGGAATCTGGAAGCCGACCGGCCACTTGCCGTTTTCGATCTCTTCGCGGATTGCCTCGAGTACCTGAACGTAGAGTTTTTTGGGCCTATCTCTGTTGATTATTTTTTCCGGCATAAAGCTCCTTCATTATAATTTAATTCATTATAATGAATTAAATTATTAAAAACTAGATTATTTAAAAAAAAAATTTACGTCAAGCTTTTTTTTATTTTTTTATTTTTTTTCGTAATGGAAATGGCTCATTCTTGGGAAAGGAATTTTTTCTGGGCGTAACGTCACGCAAATCTTATGCTTTGACTGCAACAATGATTAGGGGTAACTACTCAGATTTCAGGAGTCAGGAGTCAGGAATCAGAATTAGGAAGCCGGCGACGACATTTAACGACTTGCTGGTGTGGCAAAAGGCCAACCTGTTTGTGCTTGCGGTTTACCGTTTGTCCCGGACATTCCCTAGATTTGAGTGGATACTTGACTTACTGTTATGGATATTTTATTATCCAACCATGAAAATCCATAAAGTCCTTGAAGCAATATTTGGCAGTTCGGCAAAAGTTCATATCCTCCGGGTTCTCTTTAGCTCACCTCAGCCTTTAAGCGGAAGGCAAATCGGAGAGCTTTCGGGACTTACCCACCGGGGTGCAATTCAGGCGCTTGGATCACTGGTTGAACTCGGAGCCGTACGGCAGAGGAAGGCCGGGAAGGCTTACCAGTATTTAATCTCAAAGGGAAACATCTTCGTCGAAAAGATTATAGTCCCTTGTATACGGGCAGAGGCAGGATTGTTTGATGACCTGAAAAGAGATATTGCCGGGCATTTTGGGAATGATGCGATCAGTCTTATCCTCTATGGCAGTCTTGTTAGAGGTGAAGAAAAGAAGGGCAGCGACATGGATGTAATAGCCGTAGTGGACGATGAAAAGAAAAAAGCGGAAATGGAAGAAAGGGTGGCATCTGCAGTTCCTTACTTTAATGAACGATTTAACGGCTTCTTGTCTCTGCACTGTTTCACCCTTGATGATATAAAGGGCAAGAAGGCACTGCCCCTGATCAAGTCTGTAATGAGTGAAGGGATCGTGCTTTCCGGCAAACCATTAGGTGAACTGTTCAAATGACAAAGAAGCGAAAGACAAGAATTGTTGATAAGAACCAGTACCGAATTTTGGCCTCGATCATCGTTTGGTCAACTCGTAGGTCGGGTTAGCGCAGCGTAACCCGACATCAGCCTCGGAATTGTCGGGTTACGGCAAAAAACGCCTAACCCGACCTACGATTTAATCCAAGAAGCATTGAACTGTGCCGAAACGATGATCAAGGCCCGAATTTTCCTTGCAAAGGCAAAGGATTTTGCATCCATGATGGATCTCTCACCTGAGGAAGGTAAGTGAAATTCCGCGGGATTGCAAGCTGTTCACACGGTAATTTCTGCCAGTGACGCAGTAATGTCATTGACTTAAGATAACTCCCCCTAACCCCCTCTTAACTTAAGAGGGGGGACTAACACCCCAGCCCATCGAAATCGAGATGG
>CAZDYX010000300.1:0-4899 GCA_964509775.1 uncultured Desulfobulbia bacterium
ATGAAAATCAGTGGACCCCGGTTTTCACCGGGGTGACGACTTTTGCAAGAGGCTCATGAGTATTAACCTTTTGTACTGGGGTTGGTGTTCAGTTGGTGGAGATGGAAAATATCTTCAACTAGGGTTTTGCGGCAAAGTTCGACGAGGTGGTCGTGGTGGGTGAAGAGAAATATTTGGGTGCGCTGGGCCAGCGCGGCCAGTTGCGGGAGAATCGCCGCGGCGCGTTCATTGTCACAGGTGATCAACAAATCATCCAGGATAAGGGGCATAGGCTCATGTTTTTCAAGATATCGATCGAGCGCTGCCAGACGAAGTGCCAGATAGAGTTGATCCCGCGAGCCGTCACTCATTCCTGCAATCGAGACCGAGGACTGATCAGGGCGCAAACCTACCAGGATAGGGGTATCGTCAGCATTGAACTCCGCGCCCAGTCCATTGAACGCGCCCCGAGTGATGCGGTGAAAGACCTGGCCCGATTTTTCCAGCAAAGGACCTTGGTTTTCCTTCCTGAACCGCTCGATCTGAGTTTGCAGGAAATGCGCAGCCAAACGCAGGCGTACAAAGCGCGAGGCATCTTGCTTCAATCGCGCCGCATAAGACTCGGCCTGCTGCCGATAGTTCGCGGCTGCATCTCCGGCAGTTTCAAGCGTCTGCTTCTGGCCTTTGAGTACAAACAAGGTGTCGCGGACCGCCTGGAGCGCTGCTTCCTTTTCTTGTTTCCGGTTCTGGAGCGCGCCCTTCTTCTGGGGAAGTGCCTCGATATCTTCCGCCCTGATGCGGGCGAGGAAGTTGTCCACTGTTTGGCCGCGAGCGAGGCCACTTAGAGTGTCACGAAAGGTGGTAATCTGTTTCTGCGCCTGGTCCCGTAGCTCTAAATTCGCCAGCAACGGCTCCAGCGCTTCAACCGTTTCAAGCCTCGCCAGATGGACCATCTCTTCCAACTCCTGAACCGCCTGGGTATAGGATGCCTGACTCTCCCCCAGGGTATTTTTTGTTTCTTTGATTTGCCCGGCTAGTTGATCATGGCGCGTTTGGGTGTCACGGGCCTTGGCCAACGTCTTCCACAGATCTATTTCCCGAGCCTCGGTGGTATCACCTCTGGCGCCAAGGGCGACGGCTTTTTCGCTCATGGCATGTTCGTATAGACGCACGGCATCCTTGGTTCTCTGCGATTTGGTAGAGGCTTCCTTCCAGTTGTCGAATTTCGCGAGGAGCTCTTTTCGTTCCTGCAAAAGGACCAGGCCGGACTTGGGGGAAATGTCTTTCGGCATGCCAACCATCTGACATTGTGCCTCCCACTTTTTCGTCGCAACATCGACCGCGGTAGCGAAGCGGGTATTGTTCCGCTCCAAGGTTTCCAATTGACTCTTCAGTCCTTGGAGTTGATTGATCACCTCGATTCTTCGACCCGATGACTGTTCTCCTTGCTGGACTCGCCTTTTGGCCTCGTCGAAAAGCAACGTAAACTCTTTTTCTGTAGACTCGGAGAGAACCGCGGCGAGCTGAATCCTGGCTTCTTGAACCTGGTTGCTTTTCTGTTGGAATGTTTCCTCGGCAACCCTCAATTTATGCAGAAGGTCTTTGAACTCTATCCAGGCCTCACGCCATTCCTCCATTTCAGCCGGCGCTCGTGGCGTAATTCCGCAGGGTAGCCACGCCGCCTCCCATGAGGTTTGGCATTTCTTCAACTTGCCCTGGAGTTCCGAGATTTTCTCTTCCGCCCCCTGGTTCTGTTTTTCAGACTGGGTTATCTGGAGGCGCTTCTCCTCTGCTTGGGCTACAGCCTCAGCCTGTTTGCGGAGTTGATCCGCAATGTCGTCTGCCTGGACAATCGTTTGCGGGAAGGCTTCCTCCAGAGGCGTGCCGGGAACGAATTCTTCCTTGCTCCCGTTGCCCTTCCATTCCGCCAGCACCAGGCTCCAGCCGTGATCTCGATGTTCTCTGGCCTTGCGGAGTGCCTGTTCGGAGGGTAATTCTCCGCGGCGCTCCATCCGGCCAAGCTCGGCTTGAAAAGAGTCGATCCGCTTTTTCCCTTCAAGGATTTTGGATCCCTCGCCCTTGATATCCCGATTTATCCCGTCCATTTCTTCGCCGATGCGGCGGATGGTCGCCTTGGTGGGAACCGAAAGGCTTCCCGTCGTGTCCATGTCCTTTGGAGCACCAATCAACTCCCGATGGCGATCCTTTGCTTTCTGGGAGAGGCGTTTGACGTCGGTTAGGCCGGCCGAAAGCGTGCGGTTTGCCTCAATGGCTCCTGCCGCTATGGATAAGGCGTCCCGGAGATTGGTCAAATCAGCTTCCGGTAGGGCCTTTAACTGCGTTTCCAGGGTATTGATCTGCTTCTTTATGTCTTCCGTCTTTTCTATGTTTTTCTCACGTTTATCCAGTGCCTTTTGAAGGTCATCGGCGGCCTCCTCGCAGGCCAGCCGAACGGCGCTGTTCAGCCGCAGGGTTTCTAATGCGGAGAAACTATTGGTCAGTGCCAGATTTTGTATTCCCGGCCGCAGAGTCGCTTCAAGTCCTGCCAGTTCGGTTTCCAGGTCGGTCAGGGAATTCTTACGATCTCGATAAACGCCCAGGTCCTGATGCAAACGATCCAGGGCGTCGGCCTCAGCCAACAACGCGGGTGAGGTCTGGCAACCTGCCAATTGCTCTTCAAGCTTGGCGATCTGAGACGTTAGGCGAATGACTTCCGCGTGGGCCTCGCTGGCCCCTTTCCGGGCGGTTCGCGCCCGCTCGACGAAATCGCTGGAAACGTCCGGCATCAAGGGAAGCGTCTCCAGTTTTCGGATCTCCTCAGTTAAACGTCCCACGAAGGGAAGCGCATCTTCACAACGGGAAATCCATTCCAGGTCTCGATAGAATGCTGAAATCTCGTGTTCCAGCTTGGCCTTGGTCTCCTCGGCCGCTGCCATATCCCTTTCAATCTTCTCCCATGCCTCAGGGCTCACTACGGCATCACGGCTTTTACGCAGGAGTTCCTTGTATTCTTTCGCCGCCGGCCGGATCGATACATTGGCCGTCGAACGGCCCTTAAAGAGACGGTCCGATTCTTCGGTCAGCGCCGCCAGAACCAGTTGAACGGGGGTCCCGCCCATACTGGCCGAGAACAGGGCATTACCGATATCCCCCTTACCACGGAGTAGTTGTTCCGCTCCTTCGCGGAGTTCCATTGTCCCCAGGCCAAACATCGCGGAAAAGTATTCCTGATCCACACTGCCAAGATAAGGGATCAGTGCATTGTCAGGCAATGGATTGCCATCGGCGTCCAACAAGGTATTTTTGTTTCCTTTGCGCCGTTGAAAGTTGAGCCGTTTCCCCACCCGGCTGACTATCTCTCCCTTGATTCGCAATTGCCTGTAGTCGTGCAGAAAATCGTCAGGCGATTGGCCGTGGATACCGAAGAGCAGATCGCGGAAGGCGCGGAGCAGAGAACTTTTACCCGCTTCGTTGGATCCATAGATGACATGGAGGTCGCCGCCCTGAGCGGGAAACTTGAGCTCCAGATCGGTAAAAGGTCCGAAGGCCGGGATGTGTAATCGATCAAATCTCATGACGCCTGACCTCCCTTCGTTCCCAGGGCATCCAGAATGATAGCTCGCACGTCTTCCAGAACAGCAACGCTATTGTCTCTTGTCCAATCGAATTCGACTTCACTCCGAATTTCGCTCGGCAGCACTTCGAGCATCTCCTTAATCTCTTCAGGAAGATTTCCAGGTTCGACCCTGGCTTGTTCCAGGGTCTCCAAAACGATTTTAGTAAGGGCATCCCGGTCCGCAAGTTGTGCCAGGTCGTACACCGGAGATGTTGAAACCTTGATTCGTTCAATCCAGATGGCCTCCTCGCCCTGATCCTGGGCACGGCCCAGCAACTCGGCGCGCCAGCGGTGAGTTTCACGGTGAAGCGAGCCGTGCAGGGGTGTGGCTCCAGTAAACACAATCCTGGCAGCGACCAATCGCCCCTTTGCTTCACTTACCGCGCTGGCCATCGATCTGGTGACACGACTGAGCGCCTCTGACTCTTCTGTAACCCCGGCGAGATCGATCCCAAGCACCTGCCACCGGACGACATCCAGGTCGCGCCATTCCGCATTCTCCACCTCCAGGGAATTTTTCACCGTCACCAACCGGCAACCGCGCGGACCTGCCTCCCGGGCATCCCGTCCCTGACAGTTCCCTGTAAACACAATCCAGGGGTCCTGGCTGATCACCTCGGGTTGGTGAATGTGACCGAGCGCCCAGTAGCCATAGCCTTTCTGACGTAGGTCCGTTTCCGAACACGGGGCGTAGGTGTCGTGACCAGGGCGACCGGTCAGGCTGGTGTGCAGGAGCCCGATGTTGAACTTGTTCGGCACGGCAGCGGGATAATCTAACACCAGATTCTCGGGCACCGCCCGGCTTGGGAATCCGCGGCCGTGAATCACCACGGGAAGTCCGGCTACTTCTATTGATTCCGTGGTCCGGGTGGAAAAGTCGTGCACATTCTCCGGCAAGCTCAGTTTTCTGGAAATCACCGAGGCCGCGTCATGGTTGCCCCTAATCAGATAAACCGGAATGCCCTTGTCGTGCAATCGAGCCAATTGCCCCCGGAAAAAGAGGCCGGTGCTGTAATCCTTCCAATCTCCGTCATAGAGATCACCGGCAATGACCAGAAAATCAATGTCCTCATCAATTGCCAGTTGGATCAGGTTCTCGAAAGTCCGTCGCGTTGCACCGCGGAGGACATCGACAGGTGCCCCGTCATGCGCCTCAAGACCTTTAAGCGGACTGTCAATGTGGGCATCAGCGGCGTGGATGAAACGTATCATGACAGAGCTCCTATTGCTGCTTTCCTAGGGTTTGCAAAGAAATAACTTCACATTTTCGCATCCCGCCTTTGGGCCACACCCCACAAGGGGGT
>CAZDYX010000301.1:0-4889 GCA_964509775.1 uncultured Desulfobulbia bacterium
AAGGCGGCGGTCTTGAAAACCGTTGAACGAAAGTTCCGTGGGTTCGAATCCTACTCCCTCCGCCAGCCCTTTAAACAAATGGTCCCAATCATTTGCGGAGAGATGACCGAGTAGGCCGAAGGTGCTCGCCTGCTAAGCGAGTGTACGCCCATAAAGGTGTATCGTGGGTTCGAATCCCACTCTCTCCGCCATGTTTATATGGTTCAAGGCCTGCTCGTGAAGAGAGCGGGCCTTTTTTATTATATGGGCAAAAGGTCTGTTTTTCCCCTTTAGTTACCGTGCTACATATTGTCAGGAGTAAAGCTTCATGAAGATCCTATCTGACCGACTTGCTGAAACCTTTGTTCAATTATGTGAAATGAGTAGCCCATCTCGCCGGGAAGGTTTGGTCGCGGCTTTTATAAGGGACATTTTTAAAGGTCTTGGTGCCGAGGTGGTTGAGGACGGCTCCGCCACCTCTACCGGGTCTAATTCTGGGAATCTGGTGGTGAGGATAGAAGGAAATCCTCTTATGTCCCCTTTGTTTTTTAATGCCCATATGGATACGGTTTCCCCTGGTGAAGGTATAAAGGTAAGGCGCGAGGGTGATATTTTCAGCTCCACAGGCAACACCGTATTAGGGGGCGACGATAAGTCTGGTATTGCTATTTTGATCGAGGTGTTTCGAACATTGGCCGAACATCACGCAGAACATGGGCCGATAGATTTAATTTTTACCACCTGTGAAGAAATCGGCCTGCTAGGCGCCAAACATCTCGATATAACTCTGCTTCGGGCAAACCATGGTTTTTCCCTTGATTCCTCAGGGATTGATCAGGTGATAGTTGGAGCACCAGCAGCCAACCGCATCAAGGTGGAACTAAAAGGCCTAGCGGCTCATGCCGGGCTGGAGCCCGAGAAGGGCATTAACGCCATTTATCTGGCGGCACAGGCCATCGCCATGCTTCGACTTGGGCGTCTTGATCATGAAAGTACCGCTAATATTGGTCTAATTTCTGGCGGCACAGCCACCAACATCATTCCTGACCGGGTAGAGATCGAGGGTGAGGTACGCAGTCATTCCATTGAGAAGCTTGCCCTGTTTACTCGGGAGATACGACAGATTTTTGAACAGGCGGTATCCGGAGGGCAGGGTATTACTGGTCAGGATAAGGGCGTGCCAGATGTTACTTTTGTTATCCAGTTGGAATATCCCTTACTTAAGGTTGCAATGGATGCACCGGTGGTGCAACGCGTATCCCAGGCGGCAGCAAAACTTGGGCGGACCCTTAAATTTATTGCTGCCGGTGGGGGAAGTGACGCAAATATATTTAGCAGTTATGGGTTGAATACGGTAATTCTCGGAACAGGGATGCAACAGGTGCACACGGTTGATGAGTGGATAGCCCTTAGCGACATGGTGCGCACTGCAGAGCTCCTTTGTGCGACTATAACTGGCTGAAATAGCACATATAATGTGTATTTGTTTCACGTGAAACAAACGATGATTTTATATAAAATCAAAAAGATTTTATATAATTACTCCGCAGGATTTGACATGTCCGCGCGAATATGTTTGACCTGTTTTTCACTGTTCACTAACCACTATTCACTAACCACTGCGGCCGTTGGCCGCGCTATGAATTAAAGGTGGGTTGGCAGGACTTCTTGGGGGTTATAGGCGGGTGCAAAAAACTATGGCAAAGATTGTGGCGTTGGCAAATCAAAAGGGAGGGGTGGGCAAAACCACGACCGCCATTAATCTTGCGGCTTCTCTGGCGAAAATTGGGGTCACGGTGCTTTTGGTTGATTGCGATCCCCAGGGAAACGCGTCCAGCGGATTAAATTGCCGAGTGGAAGAAAAGGGCGTTGGGCTTTACCAGTGTTTACTGGAGGGTTTGAGCCCAGACGAGGCCATAAGGCCGGTGGCAGAATTGCCCAGGCTTTTTGTCCTGCCAAGTTCGATTGATCTTGTCGGTGCCGAGGTGGAGTTGGTGGCGGCAACACGTAGAGAAAGGTATCTTGGCAATATGCTTGCCCTGATTCGCGAGGGTTATGACTATATTTTTCTTGATTGTCCGCCATCATTAGGGCTCCTTACCATTAATGCCCTAAGCGCCGCGGATTCAGTTATTATTCCCATGCAATGTGAATATTTTGCACTAGAGGGTCTGACCCAGCTCCTGCGAACCATCCGGCTGATTAAAAATTCCTATAACCAGCGTTTGCACATTGAAGGTCTTCTTTTGACCATGTATGATCGCCGCAACAGATTGACCTATCAGATAGAGCGGGAGGTGAAAAAACACTTCAAGGAACGGGTATACCATACCGTTATTCCGCGAAATGTCAGGCTGAGTGAGAGTCCAAGCCATGGCAAGCCGGCATTGCTTTATGATCCTCAGTCAGCCGGTGCAACGAGCTATCTCAGTCTAGGTAAAGAATTTTTGAAAAACAACAAATAGGGCGGGGCAGAATGAAGGATAAAATGGGATTGGGGAAGGGGCTGGATGCCCTTCTGCCGGCCAACGAAGAGCTGGCAAATTATGGCAAGGAATATTTTGTTTGTCCTGTGGAGGCAATCAAGGCAAACCCGCTGCAGCCCCGTAAAAAAATCAAGAGCCAGGAGTTGGCTGAGCTTGCGGCCTCGATAGGGGAGAAGGGGGTATTGCAGCCGCTGGTGGTTCGTAAGAGCGGCGACGCTTATGAATTGATTGCCGGAGAGCGAAGGTGGCGGGCCGCTCAACTAGCCGGGCTCAAAGAGGTGCCAGTGGTGGTAAAGGATGTATCCTCGGCCGAATCGTTGGAGATCGCTCTCATCGAGAATGTCCAGCGTCAGGATCTGAACCCATTGGAAGAGGCGGAGGCGTATGAACGATTGCTGCTGGAGTTTAACCTTAACCAGGAGGAGGTTGCAAGGCGGGTTGGCAAGGAAAGGTCCACAGTAGCCAACTATCTTCGCCTGGTCAATTTGCCGGATTTTGCCAAAGAAGATCTGGTAAATGAGGCGTTGACCATGGGCCATGCCCGGGTCCTTTTAGGGCTAGAAGATGTCGGGCTCCAAAAAGAGGTACGAGATCAGGTCGTAGCTCTGGGGCTTTCGGTTCGTCAGTGCGAGGCCCTGGCGAAGAAAATTCGGCGCAAGGGCCATGTCAAGCGAACAAGTACGGCCGATAAAGGGTTGCTGCCAGATTCGTATCGTCAGACCCTGATCAAGGAACTCATGCGTTATCTGGGCGTAAAGGTGGATATTGTCCAGAAGGGTAGCCGGGGAAAGATTGAGATCGAATACTATTCCGCTGCTGATCTCGATCGCTTGCTGGGCCTGATAATGAAAGAATAATCTCTATGGCCCTTCATATTATAATAGATGGCTACAATGTTATTCACCAATTGCCACGAATCGCGGGGGGAGACTTGGGGAATATGGACCTACAGCATTGCCGCGAGGCCTTGGTGGATAATCTTTCTGTCTATAGAAAAATTCGGGGCCATCAGATAACCGTGGTCTTTGATGGTTGGAAGGGAAGCAATACCTACCGAGAAACATCAGAACAGGTCAAGGGAATAAAGGTTATTTATACCCCTATGGGAGTCACGGCCGATGAGGTGATTAAACGACTGGCGCGGGAAGGTCGAGAGCGGGCGGTCATCGTCACTGCTGATCGGGATATCGAAGGTTATGCAGAACGTCAGGCAGCTATCGTGATAACGCCGGCAATGTTTTGGGCCAAGGTGGAAGAAGCGAAAATCGCCGAATTAAAGGGGGACATAAATTCCTGGGAGGCTGACCGCCTGGAATCAGTTGGTAATGGACTTAAGAAGAAAGGGCCAGCTCGACGACCGCCCAGCAGGATACGAAAGAATATCCGCAAGGTTGAGAAGCTGTAATTTGCAGTAGTAAAACAAAAATTGGTTGAACGTGATAACACCGAATCCTTTCTTATGTCAGGAAAATGCGATCATTTTGCGCAACGAGCAACTGGCGGATAATATCTATCGCCTGACGCTTAAATCTCCCCATATTGCAGTTGCGGCGCGACCAGGGCAGTTCGTAATGGTTCGGGTGTCGGACCGCCTTGACCCTCTTCTCCGGCGACCATTTTCCCTCCATCAGACTATAAGTAATGATACCTTACAGATTCTCTTAAAGGTTGTCGGTGTTGGGACAAAAATTTTAGCGACCATGAAGCCGGATCAAGGTCTAAACCTCATTGGTCCTTTGGGAAAGGGTTTTTGTTTTCAGGGGGAAGGGCCGATTTGCTTGATAGGCGGAGGAATGGGGGTAGCTCCACTACTTTTTGCGGCTAAGGTCCTGGCCCAAAAAAGGGCTAATGAACGGATCGTTGTTCTCATCGGGGCCAGGACAGAAAAAGAGATGGCAGTGGTCCCGGATTTTAGGGCATTGGGGATAAAGACCTACCTTGCCACCGAAGATGGCACCATCGGGCATCATGGTCTGGTGACCGATCTCATGGGATCGGTTCTGGAATCAGGTGGCCGCTGGTCAGCCATGGCCTGTGGACCAATGGCGATGATGCGGGTAGCGGCGAAAAAATGTCACGAATATGGCTGGGAATGCCAGGTCTCTCTCGAATCCTTTATGGCCTGCGGGATTGGAACTTGTCTGGGATGCGCAATGCCCAAGGGAGAAAAAGAGGCGGGTTGTTTTCATGTCTGCTCGGATGGCCCTGTCTTTAACATGCGGGAGCTTGGCTGGTATAATGAATGAACCCCATTTGCAGGTCACAATAGGCGGCATGACAATAAAGAATCCGGTAATGACCGCCTCCGGCACCTTCGGATACGGTCTTGAAGGGGTCGATTATGCGTAACTACTCAGGTGGATAGTCTGTAGATATTTAGGTGGATAGGTGGAATAACCATACGAGATCACACAAAGCTCAGAG
>CAZDYX010000302.1:0-4869 GCA_964509775.1 uncultured Desulfobulbia bacterium
GGAGGCCCGCCGGATGGTAGTACGGCAGCCCCATGCCGGTCCTCACTAAAAAAAAGGTGCGGGACCTGGTGGCGGAAGGGCAGTCGTTTCTTCTGGTCGCCGATGACAGGTCCTGGCCTGAACTGGCAGGGGAGGACCTCTGTGTGCGGGAGGAGTTTTCCCCCTTTCTGAGTCAAAAGAGGGCGGTGCGGCTTTACGGCAGCCGCAGGTTCTGCGAGTGACCGACCGCATTGGCCGAAGGGAGCAAGAAACAAAGGGGACAACTACGGTGATAACAGCGGCCCCTGTTAGCTTGTCGATCAAATTTATTTTGGGCGAATGAACTATGTTTACCGTAAACAATACATGAGGAAATAATAATGCCGTTAAGAGAAGAATTTTCAAAAACTGGTAACTTTCTGTTCAGATGGAGAAGTTATCTCCCTTTACTTATGATTGTGCTTATTTTATCAGCTATGCCATATTTTGAATATCCCGGTCATAGTGAAAAACTGGACGAGTTATGGGAAATTTTTTGCCTTATCATTTCTTTGGCAGGCTTGGGTATTCGTATAGCTACTATAGGTTATATACCTAAAGGAACATCTGGAACGAATACGAGCAGGCAGATTGCAGATGTATTAAATACAACAGGTATGTATTCCGTAACAAGAAATCCTCTATATCTTGGTAATTTTATCATCTGGTTCGGAATTTCTATGTTTCCTCGTTTATGGTGGTTCAGTCTAATAGTAATATTTATATTTTGGCTTTACTATGAAAGGATAATTTTTGCCGAAGAAGAGTTTTTAAGAGAAAAATTCGGAGAATCTTATTTTAAATGGGCTGAAAAGACGCCTGTTTTTATACCAAACTTTAAAAATTGGAAAAGTTCGGAAATGAGATTTTCGTTTAGAAAGGCCTTAAAAAACGAATATAAAAGTTTTTTTGCAATTATTGTTTCATATGTCGTCATTGAGATAATGGGCGATATTTTTGCGCAACATAAACTAGAATTAGATACAATGTGGCTTGCAATATTATCTATAAGCTCAGTTTTTTATTTATTCGTCAGAATATTAAAGAAAAAGACAAAAGTATTGGATGTTGAAGGAAGATGAAAAATTAATGTAACTACTCAGGTGAATAGTCTGTAGGTGTTTAGGTGGATAGGGGGGATAACCATGCGAGAGGATACTTGACTCGTTTTTTCGCAGTCCTAACAGACTACAGTCTAAACAACCTGAGTAGTTACAAATTAATATGACACGGAAATGAGGATTCGGCCGATTACATCTCTGACGCCCTGGAAAGCGTCTGTTATTCAGTTACCAACGCCAGCCCAATTGGGCAACAACACCATCGTTGCTGGGTATTATGGAGTACCGTATTTTTTCACCTCCCTTTTCACCTTGTTTGTCACTTTCACGAACAGAGCCGGTGGCTTCAAAGGCCATGAACCATCCCAAAAATACTTGAGATGGAAAATGTGCATTATCGTTAATTCTGGATAGGCCGGCTAAGGTCGAGGCAGCATACGAGAGGTAAACCGAAAACTTGCTGTCGCTCATTCCGGCTAAGGTGAGAAAAGGAACCGCGCCGATAAAGGCATGGCCACTTACTCCATTGTCATCGTTAAAGGGGCGCCAGTGAGAGCTGTCGCTTGATTCTCCGGGGCTGGAGCCGCCGGTAATTCTCTGCATTGCGAGATTGGCGGGGCCGCCGACCAAATAGGCCCCGAGCCACGCGCTGTCCCCAGGTCCCAATGGGTGAAAATTGACTTTCATCCGGTATGACGGCGCCGACACCTGCCGTAATCAGGGAGAAGGGGATGAGATACACGCCCTCTCCAAACATCTTGCAGGTCTTGGATAGATGATCCGTGCCGGAATTGCGCAGATGATCTTGATACCAATCCTGAATATTCTCATCGACAGCGCTGTTGGCCATTATCCCACCGACACCGTACGCAACACCTAACGACAGCAAACGGTCGGCTGAATAGAAATGTTCGTAATCGCGCTTGATCAAATTCCAACCCTTTTGCAAGGCAGTGGTCTGATCATCACCGGCAGCTTTTGAATCAAAGGCACAGGGAAGAAGCAAAAAAAACAAGACGATCACTGTTAGCCTCTTCTGATGTTTCGCCATCTTCGTTCCCCCTTTTATCTTCGTCCCGCTTTCCGGTGAGTCCGTTGATTACTTATTCGTACAACGGCAGAACCGAGATTGTAGAGTTAATTGTTGTTTATTAACAGGTTGCCGATCTGGCCCTGAATCTCATAAGCCGCCGTGCGTTTCAATGATGCCACTCTGCCTAGATTTTTTTCTGCAATAATACACCGCTGACCCCTCGTCTGCCGAGGTTTTCACCTCTGGCCCCTTGGACGTTTTTACCGTGAAGGTCTTGAAAAACCTCTTGCCGTGGCAAGTAACTGACTATAAGATCGGCCTATGGTTATTCCTGGTCATGATACCCCCATGGAAAACAATATCAAGGCCTTGCCGGTCATCAAGGTCGACAATCTGAGCAAACAGTTTGACCGGCGCATTGTCCTTGACCATATAACCTTTGCTGTCCAGCACGGCGAAATTCTTGGCCTTTTGGGACCAAATGGCGCCGGGAAAACAACCACCATCGGCATCCTTCTGGGCCTTATCACCCCGACCCGAGGATGCATTCGAATACTCGGTCTTGACCTTCATAAACACCGGCGTGAAATCCTGGGCCGGGTCAATTTTTCCTCGGCCTATACCGCCCTGCCCGCCAATCTCACCGTCTGGGAAAACCTCAATGTCTTTGCCCGGCTTTACGGCATTTACCGGCCCGGGAAAAAGATCGACGCCCTCCTGGAACTCTTTGAGATCCCCGAGACGGCAAGGCGGGTTGCCGGCAGCCTTTCCTCCGGCCAGCTCACCCGGTTGAACCTCTGCAAGGCCTTCCTGAATGATCCCGAGGTGCTTTTCCTGGATGAACCCACTGCAAGCCTTGATCCGGACATAGCGGCAAAGGTGCGCGAAAGGCTTATGGGGCTCCAAAGGGAGCGCCAGGTGACTATGATCTATACCTCCCATAACATGCAGGAGGTGGAATCCATGTGCGACCGGGTCATCTTTCTGGCCCGGGGCCGGATGGTGATGGAGGGCCCGCCCAAGGAAATAGTGGCCGCATCCCGGACCCGCTCACTTGAGGACCTGTTCATTTCCATCGCCCGGAATGGCCACCTCTACGAACTCGATCAAAAAACCGGAGAGACGGAATGTGGTTGAGGATAAGCGCCTTTCTCCTGCGCTATTACTATATCCATCGTCGGAGCCCGGCCCGGATTATGGAGATCTTTTTCTGGCCGGTCATGAACCTTCTGGTCTGGGGCTTTATGACCCTTTATCTTGAACGGATGGCCGCCCCCAAGACGATGATCTTTCTGCTGGGCAATATCATACTCTGGGACGTCCTCTACCGTTCCCAGCAGGGGATCACCTTCAACATTACCGAGGAGTTCTGGGTAAGGAACATAATCAACATCTTTATCGCCCCGTTGCGGATTTCAGAGTTCATCGGCGCCATCTGCATTGTCGGCGTGATCAAGTCCCTGATCACCACCGCGTTTCTGGGAATCCTTGCCTTTCTCCTCTACCGCTTCAACATCCTCTTGGTCGGCCTGGCCCTTGTCCCCTTTATCGGCAATCTTCTTCTTTTCGGCTGGGCGGTCGGCCTATTCACCATGGCCCTTATCTTTCGATACGGCCGGGCCGCCGAGGCCCTGATCTGGGGGGTACCCTTTCTCATCCAGCCCATTTCCGCGGTCTTTTACCCGGTGGATGTTCTCCCCGGTTGGTTGCGACCTATAGCCCTGGCCCTTCCCTCCACCCATGTCTTTGAAGGGATGCGCCTTGTCCTGCAAGACGGCATAACCGACATTGCCGGTCTTGCCATCGCCTTTGGACTGAACCTTGTCTATCTGCTGTTGGGCGGGCTCTATTTTGGATGGATGCTCGGCAAGGTCAGGGAACGGGGGTATTTGAGCCGGGTGCAGATGGAATAAGCAAGGGTTGAACTGAACCGCGCCATCCTTTCACCCAAGGCGCAGCCGTTTTAGCTTGAAATTTAGCTTTTTCAAAAAGTTCCAACTAATTAATGAAAAGTGTTTACCTTTCTGGTAAATTAAATTGAAAATTGGCTGTCCGGATGGATATTGAATTTTCCTCTCCCGACCTGCAAGCGCTCTGTGAACAACAACGGCTCATGACCAAACAGCTTGGTGACAACTGTAGTCGTAAGCTCCGCACCCGATTGGCTGATCTGCGTGCAGCAGCCAACGTAGCCGAACTCACCTCCGGGAGGCCTCATCTCTTGAAGCGTGATCGTGCAGGGCAATTCGCTCTTGACCTTCATGGAGGCAAACGCATTGTCTTTGAACCGGCAAACAACCCTGTTCCAACACGTGAAGATGACTCCATCGCCTGGGATCTTGTCACGAAGGTCCGCATAGTTTTTATAGGTGACTATCATGACTAAAACAGTATCGACATTCTCTCCGGATTGGATTTCTCCGCCGGGCGACACAATTCTCGACCTGCTGGAAGAGCGTGGCTGGAAGCAGACCGAACTGGCCAAACGCACCGGCTACACCACCAAGCATATCAGCCTGCTGATCAATGGAAAAGCGTCGATAACGGACGAAACCGCCATCAAGCTTGAACGTGTCATCGGCAGCACCGCCCACTTCTGGCTTGTTCGTGAAGCCCAGTATCGGGAAGGTCTGGTACGGATCGCCGAAAGGGATACATTGAAGGTGGAGGCTGATTGGCTTAAACAGCTTCCACTGAAGGAGATGATCAATTTCGGCTGGCTACGCGCCTTTGCGGATAAGGGGGAGCAGGTTGCCG
>CAZDYX010000303.1:0-4819 GCA_964509775.1 uncultured Desulfobulbia bacterium
TCATTGCCAGGCATGAAATTCCCAACGCCGCGGTCCTCTCCCTTAATTCCCTGAACAGCTATGGCGGTCTGGGCGACAGATTCACCCTGGCGGCCTGGCGGGCGATTCTGATCGGCGATCTCTTTGACGAGATGTGGTCCACGGTGCTTGCCGGCGCCGGCGATCCGAAGGAAGGGCAAACAATTCTCGAAGAGGAACATGAGTTGATCCGTTCCGTGATCGACAAGGACTGGGGCATCCTGAAGGATCAGCTCAAAAAAAGTGCGGACCGGCTCGGCAAGATTCCGTTGGATCGGCCCTACCTTGAGATCCCCAAGATCTCGCTGGTGGGTGAAATTTATGTCCGTCACGACCCCATTTCCCTGCAGCGGCTTATCGAGCGCCTGGCGGAACGGGGTTTTATTGTACGCACCGCCCCCAACAGCGAATGGATAAAATATGTGGATTGGCTGGTCAAGGCCGGTATCGAGGGGAATAAAACGCTCGGCTTCTGGCTGCGCCAGCAGGTGAAGCGCTATTTTGACCACGAGATCAAGAGGCTGCTCGCGCCGAGCGGCCTCTTTTTCCAAGAACACCAGGAGATTCAAAAGGTGGTGGAGGCGGGCGAGCGCTTTATCTCCCGGCAGATGACCGGCGAGGCCATCCTCACGGTGGGGGCGGCCATGCACGAGATCCTTCACCCTGCCTGCGGAGTCATCTCTATCGGGCCGTTCGGGTGTATGCCGACCCGGGTCGCCGAGGCCATCTTGAACGATAAATTCACCACGGCCGAAAAAAGACGGTTGCTGTCCGGTAATGGCCTTGCCCATGAACCGAAGATTATGCGTATCCTGGAGAAAGAAAGAAAATTTCCCTATCTGGCCATCGAGACCGACGGAAACGCCTTCCCCCAGGTGATCGAGGCCCGCATTGAGGCCTTTTGCCTGCAGGCCCAGCGATTAAACGAACAGTTGCTGAACAGATAAGGGGTTCTCCAATAGAGAAGATGGTCCTCACTAACGCTCATGATCAGAGATCACCCCCAGATCACGAAAAGGAAGTCAGAATTCAGGAGTCAGAAGTCAGAATACGGAAGTAAAGACAAGCTGGGCATGTTCAGGGCGACTCCTGACTTCTGACTCCTGAATTCTATTTTCACGGTAAATTGCCAACTCGACAGAGCCTCTTGCAAAACTACGAAGGACATACAATATGCTGTGGCCATGATACCAAAAGTATCCACCAGGTGGTATCCGTGGGTTAGTTTTGCAAGAGGCTCGACAGTCAAAAGTTCTGTCGTCATGCTGGGCTTGACCCGGCATCCAGAAAAGCCAACCGCCTGAAATTTCACTGGATTCCGGCTTTCGCCGTAATGACGGCACTAACGAAGCTATGTCAATAAATTCAATAGGTTGAGAGAGCTTTTGACTGTCAAGTTGCCAACAATCGGGAAAAAATGAGAAACATAAATTGAATTAGTTGTGGTATACAAAACATCGATAGGCAAAATTAAACCACTTTAAAATTATAATTTTGATATGACACAAAAGGCACAGATTTTGCTAATTCGATAAGAACGTTTTTGTAGAGTTATCGGCACGAATTCCGTCCAGTTAATGTCATGTTGAACTGAACCGCTTCGCGGAAAAAACCACCGTCTGATATCCCTCAAAAAGTATCTGACCCATCCCCGCCTTCACGCCTTTTCTTATCTTTTTCACCCAATTCTCATATCATGCATGCCATAGGGGAACCGAGGGGGTTCTCCGCCTTATTTTCACCTGCACAAGGAGGCATGTATGGCAAGCGAGCTTCAGACCCGATTCTCCGATTTTCTGACCCTGCGGAATTTCTCCACCAAGACCAAAAAAGCTTATATTGATGCCGTCTACGGCCTGGCCAAGCACTACCGCAAATCACCCGATCAGCTCAGCAATGAGCAGATCCAGGACTATCTCAACCATCTGATCACGGAGCGGGAGCTGGCCTGGAGCACGGTCAACGTAGTTTTCAGCGCCTTCCGTTGTTTTTACACCAGTGTGCTGCACTGGGACGAGACCCGCTTTTCCATCCCGCCTCGCAAGACACCCAGGCAATTGCCCATGCTGCTGAGCGTGGCAGAGGTAAAGGAGCTGTTGCGGGCCACGGCCAACCTCAAACATGAGGCCTTGCTGAGCACGGTGTATGGGGCCGGGTTACGGGTGGGCGAGGCAGTTCGTCTTAAGCCGCAACACATCGAGAGCAGCCGGATGATGATCCGGGTGGAGCAGGGTAAGGGCAAAAAAGGCCGTTACACCATTTTGTCGGAGAAACTCCTTGACTTACTCAGGCGCTACTATCCCGACTTTCGCAATTCGCCTGCGTGCAGGGCAATTTTTACCGGTTTTTGTGGCATAACTCCTTGATATTACGTGGACGGCAGGTAGAATTCGCTTGTAGTGCCGACCTACCCCCAAAAGCCTGGCTGTAGTGCCGACCTTTTTATGGTCGATGTCGTAAAATTAAGCAGTTACGCATCACGCAACTGCCGAATTGCGAAAGACGGGCTATCGTGCTTATAAGCCTGAGAAGTGGCTCTTCTTTGGCGAGGATCGCAAACGCCCCATGTCGGTTGCCACGGCCCAGCAGATTTACTATTAGGCCAAGGAGAAGGTCGACATCACCAAGGGCCGGGGCATCCATACGCTTCGTCACTGCTGTGCCACCCATATGCTGGAGCATGGGACGGACATCTTCACGATCCAAAAGCTGCTCGGCCATAGCTCCATCAGAACCACTTGTCGATACCTCCATATAGCTGTCCAGATAAGTCTTTTCCAACAGACCGCGTAGAATCTCCTTGTTTTTTCGGAATTTTTAAGCAATTGACTTGGAAAAAACTTTTCTGGATATCTATATCACCCAGGAGCGGTTGCTCTCGGTGCCCAGCCCCCTTGATATGCAACTGGAGGGGCGCATATGAAAAAATCCTACCCCATAGTAAAACCAGGCGTTGCCGATATCATCCGCCGCTATGGCGGGCAATACGAGAAAACCCACCCGCTACTGCCCGAGCAGATCCGCGCCATCTCCGACATCAACCGCTGCCGCACCCCTGAGCTCGGCGGCGATGTCTTTCAGTGCGAGGACTGCGGCACCAAAAAAAACGTCTACCATTCCTGCTGCAACCGGCATTGCCCCATCTGCCAGGGCCTCAAGCGTGAGCAATGGCTCTCTGACCGGATGGCCGAACTGCTGCCGGTGCCGTATTTTCACCAGGTCTTCACCCTGCCCCATGACCTAAACCCCTTTATCCTCACCAACAAAAAGGTGATGCTCGACCTGCTGTTTCAAGCAGTGATGCAGGTGCTGACCCGCTTTGCCCTGGACCCGCAATGTTGCACACCTGGAGCCAGACGCTCATCGATCACTTCCACCTGCACTGCCTGATCCCCGGCGGGGCGCTCTCAAGCGACCGCAATAGCTGGAAGGCCGCCGGCAAGAAGTTCCTCTTTCGCAGCAAGTCCCTGGCCAAAGGCCTTCCGCAACTGCTACCTTGAGCTGCTTAACGAGGCCTACCGGCAAGGCAAGTTGATCTTTCCAGGGAAAACCGCGGAATATGCCTCCCCCGAGATCTTCCTGGCCCTGATCGCCGAGCTCAAGCAAAAAGAGTGGATCGTCTACGCCAAGGCCACCTTTGCCGGCCCCGAGCAGGTGCTCGCCTATCTGGGCCGCTATACCCATCGGGTGGCCATTGCGAACAGCAGAATTGCGGCCATCGACAACAATGAGGTCAGCTTCACCTACCGGGACCGCGCTGACGGCAATACCATCAAGGCCATGACCCTGGCCGCCGATGAGTTTATCCGCCGCTTCCTCCTGCATGTGTTGCCCAAGGGGTTTGTCAAGATCCGCTATTTCGGCTTTCTCAACCACCGCCAGAAGAAGGACAAACTTGCCATTATCCGGCGCCTGCTCGGCGAGGTCGAAAAACTCGCGGTAAAGGCGAAGGAGTCAATAAAAGACCTGATGCTCAGGCTCTTTAACTTCGACATCGGCCGTTGCCCGGAGTGCAACGGCCGAATGTTTCGCTTTGAGGAGATAAAAAGAAGACCGCCCTGCTGGCAAGACCCGCAGGCGTTTGCACCGGGATAAGCCGGCGGCCTGGTGCTCACACGCGCTGCATATTTGTACGCCCCGGGGCGTGGATGGGGATCTCTGCCCACTTACCCGCCGCAGGGCCACACCACAACCAAAACAGCCTGGTTTTCCCCCATGCTTATAGGTCATGATCCCGGATTACCCCCGGACACCATGAAACCGCAAGCCCTTCCTATCTCAAAAACACCCTATCTTTCTCTTGCCTTCCGGCGAAAAAAAAGAATATCAGACCTCGGGAAAAATCCGATTTTTCCCATATTAAATTGTGCATTTACCCAGTAGGTTGCTCTGTGCCTCCATTTAAGGGGTGCGCACGACATGGAATGACAGCTTAACGTCCAGGCAGCCAATCATTCTAATACCTATTTGGTTGAGTTTATGGCAAAGTTGTTGAGCTGCTTGACGATGCTTCTTGTCGTCAATCCATTCGAGCATGACCATCAAAGTTTGCCCTACGAGTTTCACTAAACCTGACTTCCTCGTGATCATGTCCAGAACTTTTTTGAGATCTCTGTGGTCGTCATAGCATTCCTTGAACAGCTCTACTAATCTTTCCCGAGAATGATAAGCCATGAATTGCATGAGATCATAAAGCTTTTTCTTTTCAAGGTCACACCGACTCATGACTTTACCTCTTAATATTTCCTCATTGTAACGGATTTTGGGGAGGGAGCATTTTGAGCTAGACAATCCGCTTCTC
>CAZDYX010000304.1:0-4817 GCA_964509775.1 uncultured Desulfobulbia bacterium
GTTCTTTACGCAGTCCTAACAGACTACAGTCTATCCACCTACAGTCTATCCACCTGAGTAGTTACTAATGGCCATCCACCCCCTTTTAGAACACGTCAAGCTCGCCGAGATCTTTGCCAAGCTCAACATGTGTGATCTGCCGGCTATGGCGGAACATGTGCAGGAACTCAACGCCTTACTCACGGACGACGAGATCACGGCCGCTGACCTCATAAATGTCCTCAGCAGGGATTATGCCTTACTTATCAAGCTCTTGCGAGTGGTTAATTCCCCCTATTACTCTCCAACCCGGCCCGTCACCTCGGTATCCATGGCAGCGAATATCGTGGGGGTTCAGATCATACGCGAACTGGCCGGAAATATTCCTCTTTTTGAGGACGCTGTCAGGCTGGGGATCGAGCAAAATCATGTGCTGCCCCTTATCGTCCAGTCATGTCTTGCCGGCGGGTTGGCCAAAAACATCAGCATTGAAAAAAAGAGCACCCTTCTTCACGAAGAGGTGTATGTCTGCGCCCTACTTCATCACCTCGGCAGGACCGTCCTCTCTCTTTATCTTCCTGATATCTACAGAAATATCGTGCAGCTTACCGAAACCGGCACCCCTGAGGAGGATGCGGCAATGGCCTGTCTCGATGGTATCACCCTGTCCCGGTTTGGTATGGAGATTGCAAATTTTTGGAATTTCTCGCCGGATGTGGCGGCTGCCATGGATCCCCATCCGCCCCTGCCCAAGGATTTCAATGACCGGCATGGGTACCTGCTGAATCTGGTCTGTTTCAGCAACCGTTTTGTCAAGGCGGTCTGTGAAGGGACCAGGATCAATAAGGTCATGGATCAATATGGAGAGATCCTTTCCCTGGACAAGGAGGAGGCGCTTCACTTCCTGGACCGGGAAGTGGAAACGATCAGGGAATCTTCCCGGACCTTAAGGCATGCTATTGTCGGTCTCAAACTCACCGGCAGAATTCGGCAATTGGAAAAGACGGCAAAGACCGGGTCGGTAAGACCCAAAAAAATCGACCGTTTCAAAGAATCAGATTCAACCCCGGTAGAGACAATAGAGCCTGCTGCGTCTCCTGCGGCTGTTTCTGTTGCACCGACAGAAGATCCTATGGCGACAACCACCCGGCCCGCAGATGCTGCCCCCTTGCTGCCGGAAAATCTGCTTGATGGTATTCAGATGATCAATAAGCTTCTGGTACGACCATTTTCCCTCCAGGAATTTACTGACTGTCTTTTTCGGGTGTTGCAGGAAAGATTTTATTGCGACCGGGTGATCCTCGCAGCCCTTATTGTTTATCCCCATGGAGTGTCCCTTACGGGCCGTTATGGCGTCAGTGATCATTGTTTTCCTGGGCTGGCAAGTTTTCAGTATCCCTTAGGTAATCTTGATGATGAAATTACCCGGTGTCTGGTAAAACGTCAGGATCTGGTCATCAGCCCCGGGAACCAAATGCCGTTTCCACCGCATCTTGCCGAGTTGACCGGTAATTGTTTTCTTTATTTCCTTCCCGTATGCCTTTCGAGCCTACCCCTGGGCCTCCTCTCTCTTTCCTTGAAGGAAGACCGACCGTCCTTCACCGACACCGAATTCGATATGGTCAAAACCCTGCGGGACCTCACGGCAATGGCCATCGACAAACATATGGTCGAATTTTTTATCCCCCCAGGAAGACCACCACGGCCGTAATATTGTCCTCCCCGCCTGCCGCATTCGCCCGGGAAATAAATGTTTCACCGGCAATCTCCGGGGTTACGGCAGACGAAAGGATACGTCCGATTTCCTCGTCGGCCATCATGGTCCAAAGGCCGTCGGAACAAAAAAGTATCCTGCTCCCCGGTTCCAGGCCCACCGAGTGATACTCCGGATCCTCGGAAAAGGGATAACCGATAGCCCTGGTCAGGACATTGCTGCCGGGAAAGGACTTTGATCCCTTATCCCAAGCTTCCACACCGATAACAGGTGTTGCTCCCCATCTGTGATCAGTGGTTATTTGCTGTAACCCCTTGCCGGTCAGCACATAACATCGAACATCACCCACATGACAGGTATGGATGGTCATCTGGTCGATCAACCCGGCGATCAGGGTACATCCCATGCCGTGCTGGTCCTCGTTTGTCTCTGCCATGGCCATCACCCGTTCGTTGGTCCGGATAAAGGCCTGGATCATTTGGTGCCTGATTTCCTGCGGATGGCCAATGATTCTTTTCATCCGTTCCCTGGAGAAGAAATCAACCAGATTGTCAATGGCGATACGGCTTGCCACCTCTCCGGCCAGGTGGCCTCCCATGCCGTCGGCCACGAAATAAAGGTTCAAGTCCGGGACCACGGCAAAATTGTCCTCGTTCCCCTCCCGCCGAAGCCCGGTATCGGTGCGGCCGGCACAAGTTATGAGCATTTTCCTTTCGAACAATCCTTTAAAAATATTCATCTCAATCCCTAATTCGTAATTTTGTCGGCGTTTGCCGTCTCCCAGCCCAACTCCGCCAGCAGAGCAATGGCCGGTTGCTTGACCAGGGCGTATTCGCTGTAGCCGGTGGATGGGGTCATCGCCGTGACTCCTTTTCGCGCTCCTTAAGAACAGCAATCCCCGCGGGTGATATTCGATAGCGTTGTTTTGAACTACGGGGTTTATCGGGGATGGTCATTTCGATCAGACCTGTATTCAAAGCTGGGAGCAAGAATGCTTGGCGGAAATATTCTTCATCCTTAAGGCCAAGCGCTGACTGAAGATCCCGTCTGCTCATCTCGCCTCGCAGCACAGCTAAAAGCCGGGCTTCCGGGGTGACTTCCGGGGTGACTTCCGGGGTGACTTCCGGGGTGACTTGTTCGCTTACCGCGGGAAGAGGCCGGAACACAGCGGTAAAGAAACTACCGGCTGAAAACTCGGGCTCTGGATACCCCTGCTCCGTAGCCCCATCACGCATACGCTTGATTCCCGTACCGGCCTTCTCGATAAAGGCGATGCGGTGGAGCAGATCGGCAATCAATGGATTGCGGCGCACACTTTTTTGGCCGAGGTCGGCAAGGAGCATACCTTTGGGCAAACCGCCGGGACTGGAAACCTCGATCCGATCGGTAAAAATCTCCAAGAATACGTTAGCCCCCTCTATGAACCAGTCGCGGTGCATGAGGGCATTGGTGATGGCCTCGCGAAGGGCGGCAACGGGATATTCGAGGATATCTTCCCGCTGGAGCTTTTCGATCCGGTAGGCCGTGCGAGTGTTGCGCTCGATGAAACGAAGACTGTCCTCGATATCCGCAACCACACAACCGGCGAAGTCTTTTCTGTCCAGGACATGCACGTTGGCTGTTCCCTTGAAAAGCAGGCAGGTAACATAGGCCTGATTGAAGAACCTCCGCGGCTCTCGGGCAAAGAAAAGTACGCCTGCATTGCGGAAAAACAGCTTACCGCCCGAGCGTTCCGCTGCATCAATGTTGACCAGGATGTCTTCCACCGAAGCGGTCCGAGAGATACTGCTCTTGTGCAACCAAGCGTTGAATTTATCGGGATCAAAATCATCGGGAAAACGAAAGCGCGGACAGATGGAGAGATCGAACCGTATGGTGCCTTCCTGACGGAAGAAGTCACGGATTTCCCCACGGGAGAGCTTTTGTGTCACGGCGCCCTGCCGCCAGAAAAAGCCGTCGCTGCATTGCACCGGTTTGGCGTCGCTTTCCCGGACCGTAACAACAGTCACCTCGCCAATGCGTTGCAGCAGCACTTTCACGGGCGGGTCGCAGTTGCGGGCAATGTCCTGAATCCGGGCACGCAGCTCATTGGTATCGGCAATTCCCTTTACCGTTCCGTCGTCCCGCACCCCTAACAGGATCTTCCCGCCTGCGATATTGGCCAATGCCACCAGTTCGCGGGCGAAGGAAGAGGAAAGGCCCTCCTTGTACTCCAGCATGACGCCTTCACCCTCCTGGAGCAGAATGTCAAGATCGGCGGCTTTCATGTCACGGACTCCTCGGGAATATTCAGCGCTACCTGTCCCTGATACCGGATGGAAAGGCGCAAGATCTCCGCCGTACTGTCGTTCCACGCCCGCAACCCGGCAAACAACCCGGAAGCCAACCAGAAATCCAGGCTGTCCGGGTTGACGTCGATCGTGGCATCTTCTGTGTAGCGGCCTCTGGGACTGCCGCACCCCAGTGCGGCATTTCTACTTTTATCTTTTCCCATCATGTTCAATCCCGACCTTCGCACTACTCCACGGCCAATCCTCGGGTTTTGCCACCAACCCGGCTTTCACCGGATTCATAGTGATATATTCCCTCGCCCCTGCAAAATGTCGCTCATCACGAATAAATCGGTCCCAATATTCCCGCTGCCACACCTGGGCGCTTCCCCGGGACCGCCGCACCCCAGTGCGGCGATTAAACTCATTAATAAACCGCGCCGTATAATTTTTCCAGGACAGCACAATCTTCCCCAATGGAAAACCTTCCAAAGGTTCAATCATTATATGACAATGATTCGGCATAACCACCCATTCAAGCAGGTGGTAACGCTCCCCATCAAAACGATGCCACGTATCCACCACGCAAGCTGCGACTTTTGACTCCAGTAATACGCAGGAGCCATGACCCGCGTCGAGATATGCCTCGATCCGACGGCGCAATTCGGCCTTGCGTTTCTCATCATCACGAACCGATGCCGCTGCTTCCTCCTGCATTTGTTTCAGCACCGTGAAGGGAAGCGAATCGGCCAAGCGGTAGGTGATGTGCTGGATGACAAGGGGCGAATCGAAATGGGGAAGGTATCCCCTCGAATACCAGCCTCGATGCTCTTGGGCGCATTGCTGGGAGCGCC
>CAZDYX010000305.1:0-4777 GCA_964509775.1 uncultured Desulfobulbia bacterium
CTTCACGTCGGCCTTGGCCATGTCCGCCTTGGCCTTGAGCAGAGCGGTCTGCGCGCTCCATTCCCTTAGCTGAGCATCGAGTTTCTCTTCATAAGCTTTTCTTTTATCTTTCATTTCAACCTCCATAAAAACACGACCGTCTGGACTCTTCTCACCTCATTTTGGTTCCCACGACCAACAGCACAATGCCGCCCACGAGAGAAAAAGCGCCCACGACCGGAGGAAGCGGAAACGTTCTCGTCTTCTCAGCCGTCACGTGGACGGGACCGATATCAACGACATTTTCTCTGGTCGTGTACGTGATGCCCTGATAGGCAAAAGCCGCAATCCCCAATACAATGAGGATGATCCCTATCAACGTGTATGTTTTCATTTCATTCCTTCTGCCTATGATCCCAGAGGCTTTTTTTTAGGTTTTCTGAAGATTCTCGAGCCTTTTACCCGCCTCGGTCCATTTCACCCAACGTTCGCATTGAAAGTGCAGGAGGCATTGCATCAACCCTCATCCGGCACCCCTAAAGAACGAGACCGTTTTCTACCGATTTGACACTCTTGACGCTACGGGCTATTTCCAATGCTCTGTCGACACTTTGCCGGGAATCAACGGTGCCGCTGAGACTCACCACGCCGTTTGTAGTGGTCACGCTGATCTGAGACACTTTAAGCAAAGGGTCACTCAGAATCTCCGCCTTGATCTTTGCTGTAATAGATGCTCGGCTCCCTATCCCGGAGTTGCCTTCGACTTCAATCTCGATCTTTTCGCGGGGGTCTATCGATGCATCAACCCCAGGATACCGACGACGATCAAATACACGGCCACGAAATAATTTAAAAACCTGGGCACCAGCAGAATTAATACGCCTATCAAAATGCCGAGTACTGGCTGTATGGGGAGATTGGTTAAATTGACATTCATGTGAGGACTCCTTTGTTGGCTCACGCTCATGGGCGTGAATCACCGGTACCGATTTAGATCCATTTCCAACATATCAAGCCGACGGGAAATGTCTGTTCGCTCCTCGTTAGAAGGGGATCGGCCTCCTTCCGTCATCCGTAAATAATCACGTCGAATGGAGTCCAGCCTGGATTGAATTTCGCGCCCCTCTGTCGAGGGCAAACGCCCGCTGATTTTCCCGTCATCAATTCTCCTTTGGAGTGCGACAATCCTCTCTCCATTCCTTGGGTCTTCGATTCTTGCTGGTCGGGAAGATGCCCCGTCAATCTCCTTTTCGAGCGTATCAAGTCTTGCATTAAGCCTGTCCCATTCGTCCCGGTAGACTCTTTTGTCTCTAAGCGCCGTATAGTCTGTTCGAATCCCCTTCAGTTTCGTCAGAAACATCTGTGACTGATCAGGGGTAAGCGCGCCCGTTTTCAACCCATCCCCAATCTTTTCCTGGATTACAACCATCTTGTTCTCCGCACTCCTCTCATAATCCGGCCATGTTTGAGGCATGGTTGCGCAGCCGGAAAAAATGGCTAATACAAAAACCATCAGCGCCATAGATAAAATTGCGTTCTTCATTTGTCTGCTCCTTGCTCCAGCCAGCGTCCAAAGTAAAATAAACGCTGAATCAATTCCTATTTCGGCCCCCTCAGCCCATCGCTTTCCCGCGGAAACGGTGGAGAGAGCGGGAGGATGAGGGGGAATTTCTATTCGGCGGAGAGCACTCCATGCCCGTATCGAGAAAGAACACCCGTCGCCTACTTCACGATAAGATCATTCTTTACGGATTTGACCCCCTGGACGCCCCTAGCGATTTCACCCGCCTTGCTCACGGCCGTTTGAGAACCAACGAAGCCGCTTAGTTGAACAATACCCTTGTAGGTTTCAACACTAATCTGGAAAGACCTGAGAAAATCGTCAGCGGCAATCAGTGATTTCACCTTGGTCGTAATGACAGAATCGTCAACGTATTCACCCGCACCTTCCTGTTTGGATGTCGAGGCGCAGGCCACAAGGCCGGTGATCATCATCATGAGCATAAGAAGACTGATAAAGATATTTCTCTTTTTCATGGAGATTTTTCCTTTTTGGTTGTTTGCAGTTAATATTTTGCTAACTATCGCCTTGCGTACTGAGATTCTATTAGATCATAATTTGTGATTGAGTATTTATGCATTTTAGCCAACTTTTTCCATTTCACGCTCAAGGGAATCAAGGCGATTGAGAATCTATCATTCGCAAGACACACCGCTCTATTTCCCAACGACCTTCTTGATCTCGCCGACCTTTTCCTGAACTTTGCCGGCTATCTTTTCATTGGTACCTTCAGCTTCCAACTTTGGATCATCGCTTAGCTTCCCGGCGATCTCCTTGATTTTTCCTTTCACTTTATGCCACTTGCCCTCTGCGTCGTCCCTTGTGCTTGATTTCATGATATTTCCTCTCATTGGCTTTCTGTCTGGTTGCTTTTGTTTTATAATGACATGGGTTTTTCAAAGCGTTTGTTACTTTACTAATCCGAGCGTTGAGATTTAGACATAGAATCTGCTTGTGGGGCCACAAATCATGGTTTCAACGTTAAACATGTCTAAATGAATACGCTCGGATTAGTAATTCTTCCCTGATGTTTAATTCACAACTACGGGCCCTGATTGCCGGGGCTTCGCGGCATTTTTTCCCAAGGCGATTCGCGAACATCACGAAAGATATCTTCCCAGGTTTTTCATAGCCGTTGCAATATCGTCAATCGCCTCGTGTATCCCATCGCCATAAGGTCCGCTCTGTGCTGGTTCTTCCTTCCCGATCCTGTCCTTTACCTCTGATCTGAGCTTTTTCAGACCTTGAGCCTGCTTTTCAAACTGAACGCGATGTTCCTCTTTTATGTCTTTGATGGTATCGGAACTGACTCGTTCGATAAGATCATCAGCCTCACTCAGTATTTTTTCGATGTCTTCGTGTTTGAAAGTCTTTCGCATGATGTTTCCTTTCTGCCGGGTTCCCGTCCCTCAACTTATCGATGATACGTGTCAACCGAAGGCTTTACTTGCGTCCCTCGCCATTGCACGGTATACCCCGTTGCTATATCCGTCGGTATCAACACCTTTGAGTTCGAACCACACCCCTTGGAAATCCACTCTGCGCATTGAGTGGATCATAACCTCCCCGTTAATAGCAGGATAATTACAATCAGAACCACCAATCCGAGGCCCCCACTGGGAAAATATCCCCAGTTCGAGCTGTACTTCCATCGGGGCAGCGTGCCAACCGCCAAAATGGCCAGAATTATAACTGTGATGGTTAGGACGGACATACCTTTTCTCCTTCTCCGGATAGGTGTCGGTTCGGAATCTATGGCGCCGGCCACCCCATGACCGGCACCGTACTGATGCTGTTCTGCGGGCTTCCGGCAATAACCCGGTCGCTGTAGGAGATGTAGACCAGCACATTGCGCTCGCGGTCGAAGAAGCGCACGACCTGCAACGTCTTGAACACCAGACTGCGGTGCTCGTCGAAGACGCGTTCGCCGTCCTTGAGTTCATCGAAAATCTTAATCGGGCCTATTTGGCGGCAGGCGATGCTGACGTCACTCGTATCCTCCGCCACGCCCATGGCGCCTTTCACGCCTCCAGTCTGGGCTCGGGAAAGGTGGCAGGCGACACCCTGGACCTTGGGGTCGTCAAAACCGTCGACCACAATCTTGTCGTTGGGACCCAGCCACCGAAAATTCGTGCTGACCGATCCGGTCGTGCCGCGTTCGGGACGGCTGATGACCCACCATCCGAAAAGAAAGATGACCAGAAGTATTCCTGCGACGACAATAATTCCTATCTTTTTCATGCTGATTCGCCTTCCCGGCGTTGATGCGCACCGCCCCTATCAGTCATTTGATGCGAAGGCACCCGGCCAGGCTTTCCAAGAGCCAATTTATTCCGTGATTATCTGGTCCTCGATCAAGGATAGATCTTGAAACGCACCCGGGACTTATTCTCCCGGCTTAGAGCCGGCTAACCGGATCCCCACATTCCAAGACCTGCCTTGCGTTCTGCCATACGGCAGATCTTTTCGAGTACAGCGTCAAGCATTCAAACCACCGGACTCGATGAGTAAAAATTCTGAAGTGACGGATACCCCTTTTATATGTGCAGCGGCACTATATCGATCTTCTCCCCTGGATGAGGTTTAGCAGGACCATGACAACAGCAACGACCAGCAGGATGTGAATAAAGTATCCCGCCGTGTACCCTGTGGCCAATCCCAGCAGCCATAGAACGCCCAGTACTAAAGCAATTGTGTAAAGCATGTGGTTCTCCTTCCGCAAAATAGCTTGTGACGTCAACCCTCCGGACGGCAGCCATCCCTTGCGGGCATGTGGATCTTTGACGGATGCAAGTGAAAGCATGCTCCATTCGCAAAGTAAGGGGACTGGACCATGTTGCAAGATGAGATTTTTATGGGTATAATATGGGTTAAAGACACATACTATTTAGGGGAGATCAAAGAGAAGGGGAATAGGCTCGCTCGGTTCGGGCCCGCAGCGTTCTGGGGTGCTTGGCGAACCAGCAACTCATTAATTTCGCTGAAAAAGACTAAAACTGCAAGAAGCCGGAGAAAAAAGATTGGAAATAGATTTGCACCCCCTCTGTTCACCAAATGGCCAGATGTTTTAGCCCTATGCCATAGCGAACATCTCCATTGACAGAGACAGGTTTGGACCACTTGACCTCGACAAGCGAGACCGATCGAAATCCCTCCTCTGTTTTCGGAGGCGAACGATCAGGAACGCTGTCGATTGTCCTGAAGAACAAGATCGTTCCATTTTTAAAGTGGGTCCGT
>CAZDYX010000306.1:0-4752 GCA_964509775.1 uncultured Desulfobulbia bacterium
ATCCTTGATTCGTTCTTTGCGCAGTCCTAACAGACTACAGTCTAAACAACCTGAGAAGTTACGTCTCATAGTCGAAAGTATCTTATGACGAAAGAAAACATAGCCGTTCGGACGCAAAGGCCGACCCGGATAATGGTGGTGGCCGGTGAGGCCTCGGGCGATTTGCACGGTGGTCGTCTTGTTAAGGCTCTTAAAGACCTGCTTCCGGATCTTGAGATTTGCGGGATGGGTGGCCGGGCCATGGCTGAATCAGGGGTTGATATCCTGGTTGATATATCGCGAATGGCTGTCGTTGGGGTGGTTGAAGTCCTTGGCCATGGCCGTGATATCCTGAAAGCCTTCTCGATCCTGAACCGGCATCTTAAGGATTATCCTCCGGATATTCTGGTCCTGATCGATTACCCGGAATTTAATTTCCTTCTGGCTAGAAAGGCCAAACAACTCAAAATTCCTGTCTTTTATTATATCAGTCCCCAGGTGTGGGCCTGGCGTAGCCGTCGGGTGAAAAAGATCAAGCGGTTGGTAGATCGCATGGCCGTTATCTTACCATTTGAAAAGGAGTTTTACGCCTTGAAGGGTATGGATGTGGATTTTGTCGGTCATCCTTTATTGGATTCGGTTCGTACCACCATGTCCAAGGCCGATTTTTTTAAAAAGCATGCCATTGATCCCCGGGCTACAACAGTGGGAATATTGCCCGGCAGCAGGAAAAAGGAAGCGGCCACCTTGCTTCCTGTCTTTTTGACGGCAGCAAGGAATCTCGCCAGGCAAAGGAAGAATATTGTATTTCTTCTGCCCTTGGCATCCACCCTAACCATCCATGATCTACATAAAGCAGGGTTTGACAATAAATGGCTTGATGTCAGGGTTATTGCCCATGAGACCTATGATCTCATGGCTTCCTGTGACCTGGCTGTTGTCGCCTCTGGCACCGTAACCCTGGAACTGGCCATCTTAGGCGTCCCCATGGTTGTGGCCTATCGGGTCTCACCTATTACGTATTTTTTGGGCCGCTGGTTGATCGAGGTGAAGCATATTGCCCTGGTGAATCTGGTGGCCGGTAAAAAAGTCGTCCCGGAGTTGATACAGGGAGGCCTGCAATCGCAGGCTTTATATTGTGAGATGATCCGTATCCTGGATAATGAAGAAGTAAGAAACGTTATGCGTCGTAACCTGTTCGAGGTTACCAAACGGCTTGGTCATCCAGGCGCCTCAGAACGGACGGCTCGTCTGGTTCTTGATCTTTTTCACTCCTAAAAAAACGCCCTTTCCCAAAGATCGTCCGAGGTCTTACGCCCGCCGGCCACCGGATATTCGATATAAGCTTTGGCTGCGCCGACGGCACTGGCGGTCTTTGTAGCAAGCAAGGATATTGCCTCACTTAATCAGCTTTTTTTCCATTCCCTCACAAAAGAATCTAGTGCCGTGTTTCATAAGTCTTACGTCCAATATTGGCAATATAACATCCTTTCCCCACCCATTTCGCTCTGCTACGGCTAATTTATTTGACCGTAGTTTGAAGGCGGAGAGGGCGAGAGAATATGTTGCTGATCGAGACCAAGGGCTTGCAGATATCGGCATTGCACATCAGTCATGCGACAGGTTGTGCCGACTCTGATGATCTGAAGGCCAGAGAACATGATGCTCATCATGAATGCGGTGGGACGGCGTGTCTTCTTGTTGTCCCAGCCGGGAAGTTCCACGTCATTGTTGCGGACGTACTGGCGCAGGGTGTGCTCGATGAGATTCCAGACCAGCAAAGCCATCATCAGAATCGCTCCGATATTTTCCCGACTCCCGCTTGCGTAACCGGATGGACTGGGGGGTCACCTCTACGAGTTCATCGTCGTTTACATATTCCATCGCCTGCTCCAGGGTAAACCTGCGGGGCGGGATGAGGCGCAGGGCCTCATCAGAACCTGAGGCCCGCATGTTGGTGAGTTTTTTCCCCTTGGTGATATTGACCCACATATCATCGGTCCTGGAATTCTCGCCTACCACCATCTCGGAATAGACCGGCTCCCCTGGCCTCACAAATATGATGCCCCGGGGCTGGAGGTGGAAGATGGCATAGGCAACCGCCTTTCCTTGACGGTCAGAGACCATGACCCCATTCGGCCGTTCGCCGATGGCGCCGGCATGGGGAGTGTAGCCGACAAAAAGGGTATTTAAAATCCCCGTGCCCCGGGTATCGGTGAGAAACTGGCTGCGAAAACCGATAAGCCCCCGGGACGGCACCGTAAACTCGAGACGCGCCCGACCCGATCCATGATTGATCATCTTGGTCAATCGGCCCCGGCGACCTCCCATCTTCTCGGTAACCACGCCCACATATTCCTCCGGCAGATCGATCACCGAAAACTCCAGGGGCTCCATGTATCTTAAAGGGACGGGGGTAACCGTTCACCCACGTTTGTTGGTCTACGTAGGGGCGGGTTTGAAACCCGCCCAATCGGAATGCGCACAGCAAAGGGCGGGTTTGAAACCCGCCCCTACCCTTCCCCCTCGCAAGGGTCAGGAAGGGAGAATTCCAGCCTGGCCGCATGGGTCAATCCTTCACCCCCAGCCCAACCTTCCCCCTCGGAGGGGGAAGGGGCTCGATTGGAACGATGCTACTCAAACTTCCGTTACCTGGTGAACGGTTACGGGACGGGGGTACCGCAAAACTATAAAGAAGCAACTCGATGGTTTCATTCTGCTGTTGAGCAGCAGAATACCACAGCGCAAAACATGTTGATCACATGGGGTTTGTAGTTTCATGACCTATTGCAGGAAAATTTCGAGGGGTTGGCGAAATTCTTGTACGGCACGGATAACCATGCTATCTTTTAGGAAAACCTTCTAATCTACAGTTTGCGGGCGGCGGAAGATTCTTAAGGAAATCAAGGTGTCCGGACACCTTGCCCCGACTGAGGGGTTTGAGACACAACGGCTAGAAAAATTAAAATATATAAACACCAATATCCCGGTCTGTTTCAGAGGTGCGGTCAGTCTTCCAGCATTTATTACCATTAACAACCAGGTGCAGGAGATCAACGGAAAAACGCTGGAGGCTGTTCTTAACCAATGCCGCTTTGGTGGCGGACGGAAGCGCGGTTGGGGAAGAGTGAAGGTCCATCATCCCATTCCTCAAAGGGAATCGGCGGGAAAAAGTCTGACGTATCAGAATTATGGACCGGATTATGTGCTGCTGACCGCCCCGGTACACCCAGTGAAAGCAGAGCACATTGGATCAACCGGAAGAACATTCCTGGCAGTTTATTGTGAGCATTCAAGCAGTAAGGGATCAGGTCGCAATTTTTCGGCCAGCACCTTGTGTTGGGAAACAGGCGCCTTGATTCCCATAGAAAATTTTCGCCCTGTTTCATAATAGAGGACAGATTGAAGGTGGATTTCGCCCTGGCTGGCAGTTTTGTCCCTGTATATTCGACCACGGTGCGCAAGGCCATGGAGGAGCATCTTCCCGACGGCACGGTGCGGATCACCCACCGATTCAGGCATCGCCGGTTCAGGAAGTATGGCAGGTGAACGGCCTGAAACGGCTGAAGCCCCCGCAGCGCGGCCATTGGCCGCACTGCAAAGTGCTAGCGGATAGAGCCAGATTTAAAATCTGGCTCGTTTGAGCTTATATCAGATGGGAATGCCGCGCATCAGGGGTATAAGGGACGAAAAAATATCTATACTCGAAAAAAAAGCATCTGAACAGTCAGTGGAGGCCATGGCATGCAACCTGATAATCTGCTTCAAGAAATTGACCGATTGACCATCCCGGAAAAAATTCTCCTGGTGGAAGACATTTGGGATTCCATCGCCCGGAGCAATGCGGAACTACCCTTGCCGGAATGGCAAAAACGAGAACTGGACAGAAGATACGCAGAGTATCAGGAAAGCAAGGCCACCCTGCATGAGTGGCGGGAGGTGCATGAAAGCCTGAGGAATTCCATCAGATGAAATTCAGATACACCGGACGCGCCAGGACAGAAATTGAGTTGGCTTTTTCCTGGTATGAAAGGCAACGGCCAGGGCTTGGTCTTGAATTCCTCGGTTGTGTCGAGGTTTCGATCGCGAATATCCTTGACTTCCTGAAAAGCTACCAGATCGTTTATGCCAATTTTCGACGCTGTGTCATTAGGCGCTTCCCTTTTTCCATCATTTTTTCAATAGAAACCGGAGAAATTGTCGTTTATGCTGTTTTTGATAATCGGCAAGACCCTAAAAACCTGCCGTGATCGCTCAGGCCCCAGTCGAAACGGCCGCGATCGCGGTCCCGAGTTCTCCCAAATTTTTCGAGGAACTTCGATACCGTTTTTATCAATTTCAGCTTCCAAGGTGTGCAGCATGAGCCAGTCCTCCTTAGGGCTCGTCCAGAAACAACAAGAAACATCTTGCATCTCATCTTCTGGTCACACCCCATAAGGGGGTACCAAGGTCTTTGGCTACGGCTCAATCGCAAAATCCTCGACGTAGCGCTGCTACGCCTGCGGTTTTGTGCCGCGTGGAAGAGAAGGGACGTATCTTAAAAATTAAATGCGAATGAACACCCCTTTCCAAAACCCATCGGGATGCGCGCTGCCAGAAAAGTTTATGTCGAATATCCAGAGGAGGTATATGAAAATGCTGAAGGGAGCTAGTGTGGGGGATGAAATCATCAGGAAATAAAAAAGGGGCTTAAGCAAGCGCTTAATCAGCCAAACCACGAGCAACGACAAGAAGACGCGTAAAGCTCCTCAACTTCGCGTTGTTCAGAAATGA
>CAZDYX010000307.1:0-1757 GCA_964509775.1 uncultured Desulfobulbia bacterium
TGTGACATCAATGAGTTGATCTTAAAAATTCAAAGCGCCTGCAAGAAAAAAAAAGGGTTCATTCATATTTAAATTGAAACGGCATTAGGAACAAGGGGTGCAATTAATAGTGAGACAATTTTGGGCGGCGAGACCTAACAACAACGAAATGGAAGACAACTTGTAGCAAGTGGTGCGGCTAATCATGGGAAAACATATTCAAGAGGAGGTTTCCCATGGAAGAACGCTTTTCGAGCATTGAAGCAAGGCGGTTTGATAAAGGCAATTTGGATGGAAGGCTGAATAAGCATTCATGCTGGCCATCTGGGTGATGAGAGCAAACGTAGGCTGGGAAACATATTGGAATACTCTGAGGGCTAAGGCGGCATAGGTTTGCTCTCACTTTTAATTGCACCCCTTCAGCGGCAATATGGCGCGGATATTTGGGTCGTTCTGTAGTGATTCAACAAACTCACCGCTTCCCCCACCCACCTATTTTTACTAGGAGTAATATAAAATGCAAAATACCTTTATGAATGAAATGCAAGATTTAACCTTTTTGACTGGGGTGACGGTTTTTGTACTTTCTTTGATTGTTTTTATAATTCTTATAAAACAGTTAAGACGATTTCCAGATAGATTTCCAGATAATGAGGAAATTGAAATAAAAAAAACGCCTTATTTTTCAGATGTGAAACACGTGAATATTCCTGAAAAAGTTAAGGAATTGCAGGATCAGAATAATGCCGCATTTTTTGAACCTTTCAATGAAAAACTGGAATCTCTTTCTAACCAGATCAAAGATTATACCAGTGAGATTATGGATATTAAAAATAATATTTCAAGTAACAAGACAGAAGGGTTGAAATCTGTGTTTGACGAAAAACTCATGGCTAAAACAGAAGACATAATATCCATTGTAAATAATATTCTGGAAACAGTCAAAGATGACAGGGCTATTTTGGTTGCGTGTCTTAAAGAAGAGATGAAAGACATTGTTGATAGAATGGAGATTATCAATAAAAATATTCAGTCCTTACAACCAGTTGTTAAATTTAGAAAAAGTGAATAAGGGTCGGCAGATAAAAAACAGTGGGAACAGCATCTCCAAGAGTTGGGGGTCACAAAACCTCGTCATCAGAGGGAATTACCGCCACAGGGTACGCAGGCCTGCCTGCCGGGCGCAAACGGGGCAGAAGACATTGCGTTTGAGGTCGATGTCCTCGACGATGTTTCCATAATGCATGACGCACTCAAAATTCCGGCAATGGGTGAGACCGAGGGTGTGGCCGAGTTCATGCACCGCTTCTTTTTCACATCGCAAAAAGAAGTTGGACTCATCATCCGGCAGGCCATAAAACCGTTGATGCAGACGAAATACCGAGACCAGGGCGCATTGCTTGCCAAGTTGGGCCTCACCAAAGACAAAGGTGAGGATGGGGATGTAGAGATCGACGTCCGCTATCCCGAGGATATGGTCTCTCCGTCCTTTTGCCAGGGGCAACAGTTCGGCGAGAATACGCGTCGAATGATACTGCTGCCGTTCTATACTATAGTGGACGTCAAGGGGGATGTTCGTCCTTTGAATACGACAGGGGACATTAAACGTGTCATGGAGGGCAAAGGTCAGAAAATCCGGAACATTTGGATCAACAGCGCCGAGCGGGACAAGAATGATTCCGTGCATTCGAGTTCAGATTTTTTTGAGATTGTATTTTTTTATCTTGTTGTACAACGTAACCCGGTCTATTTGCAGCGCGCTCGCGGCCTTGCTGATA
>CAZDYX010000307.1:1767-4744 GCA_964509775.1 uncultured Desulfobulbia bacterium
TTCCATTGTGTCTGTTCCAATATCTTTCTTATATGCTCCCGCTGAATGTTTTCAAGTGAGCTGCCAACGACATTGTCTTCAGTTTTACCGAGGGAAAAGGGAAAATCGTCCGGCTGAATCTCACCCCCCCGGCAAATAACCACCGCCCGCTCGATGGCGTTTTCAAGCTCCCGTATGTTTCCGGGCCAGTCATACTGCTCGAGCAGATTCATGCCCTTCGCGCCGATGCCGGTCAGGGGTTTGTTCATCGCATTGGTATAGACCTGCAGGAAATGTTCCGCCAGGGGGAGGATGTCCTCCCTGCGCTCCCTGAGCGGCGGGATTTCAATGGAAAATACATTCAGCCGGTAATAGAGGTCGCTCCGGAATTCCCCTTGATCCATGGCCGACTTCAGATCGCGGTTGGTTGCTGCGATCGTCCGGAAATCGGCCTTTATCTCCTTACTTCCCCCCAACCGGTAGAATTTTTTATCCTCAAGCACCCGAAGAAACTCCATTTGGATCTTGGGACTTATGTTCCCGATTTCATCCAAAAATATGGTTCCTCCATCCGCCATTTCAAACTTGCCTTTTCTGGCATACTGGGCGCCGGTGAAGGCCCCTTTTTCGTGGCCGAAGAGCTCGCTTTCCAGGATGCTCTCCGGAAGGGCGCCGCAATTGATGGTCACAATAGGGGCATAACGGCGGCGGCTGTTGGCATGGATGGCGCGCGCCACCAGTTCCTTGCCGGTGCCGCTTTCACCCCGGACAAGAACGGTGGAGTCGGTATCAGCCACCATCCGGATGAGTTCCATCACCCGTTTGATCCCGGAACTTTCACCGATGATCTCCTTGGCCGAGGAAACCCGCTCCAGACTTTGTTTGAGCTTGACGGTTTCCTCCATCAATTTTTTCCGTTCAATGGCTCTTCTCGCCAGCATGGCAAGGTGGTCAGGGTCAAAGGGCTTGGACAGATAATCGTAGGCGCCCGCCTTCATTGCCTCGATAGCCGATTCGACCGAGGCATAGGCGGTTATGATTATAATGGTGCTGTTGGGTAGGATCTTGATGATCTTCTGCTGAAGTTCCAGGCCGCTCATACCCGGCATCTTGATATCGATAAAAAAGATATCCCACTCCTTTTCCGTCAACTTGATGAGCGCCTCCTTGCCGCTGGCGGCAACGTCGACGGCATACCCCTCCTCCTCAAACCAGGCCTTGATTGAATCACGAACCGAAAACTCATCATCGACGATTAGGATATTGATGTTCGATTTCTCTTGCTGCTGCATAATCTGTATGTCCTCAACCTCATTCTTGCCTTCACCGGTATTACTTCCTGTAAAGTATCTCAACACATCATGTTTAATATTTCAACATTTTTTTTTACTGATTAGCTCTAAAAAAAGAAGATTTTACCAAAAACCAGGTATGGGAGAGAAATTGTCAGAATGTTTTTTAATTTTTTTTTAATTACAAGCAGTTGTCTTAACAGACAAAAAATAACAGACGACCAGGTCTGCTTCTTGCTAAAGAAGAAGGTAAAGACCGGATCTACACGATCTACACGCAACCCACACTGGACCCCCAGTGTCAATTAACACCACAAAACTTGATAACCTATTATGGAGGTAGAAAAATGTTATCCAATATCAATCTGTTCACATCAACCGGGATCGAGCATGTAATGATAATGAGTTTTATCTGTTCCGGTGTCGGCGCAGGAATCTATTTCTTCTCCAAGGCCCTTACGCCCATCGGCGCGAAGCTTACGGAAAAAGTGGCGGGCTTGGTCGAACGGTTAGCCGCCTTCGTAAAAACTCTAAAACCGGCAATCCGGTAATAAAGAGGTAGCGAAATGTTTGCCAATATCGATCTATACGCCACAAAAGGCATTGAGTACGTCCTGGCCTTGAGTTTCTTGGCCTCCCTGGTGGTCTTCTGGCTCTTTTTCAACTCCAAGGCCTTTGCGCCCGCCCGGGTAAGGGTTGTGCAAAGGGTGGGCAGCATGGTGGACTGGTTCCGCATTCCCGAAGGGATCCTTTTCCACCAAGGTCACAGTTGGCTCCGGACCGAAAGGATTGCGGACGGCAGTGTTACGATTGGGATGGATGATTTTGCCCAAAGGATGATGGGCAAGGTAGACGCGGTCGAGTTGGCCGGTGTCGGCACGATGGTTCGGCAGGGAGAGCCAGGCTGGGCACTGAAGGTGGGGAGAAAGACCATCAATATGCTCTCGCCCGTAACCGGCAAGATCCTGCCAAGGTTAAACGAATACTTACCCGGTTTTTTCCCGTGTTGCCCGGTTAGATTTTATGGATGACGCAATATAATTATCTGGCCGTAAGAGGGCGGGGGTGAACGGTTGCCCAGGTATGATCACCGGCCGCCTGTTCCCCTTCGGGAATCCCGCTTGACAGCATGGTAGTCAGTTGATAAAAAGGGAATATGATGCGAATGACATTATTCCTCCTGGCCATCATGCTGTTTGAATCCCCAATGGCCTCCTACGCGGTCGAGGTGGCGCCGCGGATATCGGATCGGGAGATCATCGAGTCTCTAGGAAAGCTTGCGGCCGGACAGGCCAATCTCGACAAGCGGCTCGATGACCTGAACCGATCCATGGACAAGCGCTTCGATGACATGAACGAGTCCATCAACAACCGGTTCGAGCAGGTTGACAAACGGCTCGATGATCTGAACCGGTCCATCAACAACCGGTTCGAGCAGGTTGACAAACGCTTCGAGCAGATCGACAAACGCTTCGAAGACGTCAACCGGCGCATGGACGGGTTGCAAAATACCATGCTGGCACTCTTCGGCGCGATTCTGTCGCTGATCGTCGCCCTGTTCGGCTATATCATCTGGGACCGGCGCACCATGCTGAGACCGGTCGTGGATCGACTCGACCGGTTGGAACGGGAGGTGACCAAGGACCTCGACCTCCTTAACGAGGAAGGCTCCCGCCTCACCCGTCTCGTCAAAACCCTCCGCGAAC
>CAZDYX010000308.1:0-4718 GCA_964509775.1 uncultured Desulfobulbia bacterium
GTTCCCTCCCCCGCAAGGGGGAGGGAACTGGTGTGAAATCGCTACTGCAAGTTTCTAACCGGACAACACCGGGGCGCCACCCCCCTTCCCGCCCCAAACTACGCATTACCTCACCACAGAGCCAGCCGCGGCACGAGCTGGCTCTCTCACCCCGCCGGGAACTCTCTCGGCGATCCCACTATTTTGACAAACCTTCCGGCCACTAACAGCGTCGTGGTTTAGCCGTCGGTCTCGGCGATGATGGCAAACATCTCTCCCTCGGTTTTCCGGCCATGCTCTTTCCGCCATTGGGGGTGATCCCAATGCAGGTAAATGTTGGTGAGCATCTCGTCCGCGAGCAGCAAGGGCACCGTTGGCCTCTTTTGCCGACGAAGCTCGTCCATGACCTTGACTCGCGCCTTGGTCACTTCATTCCACGGTTCCACCCTGGCGGCGTTCTTGAGATACATGAGGCTGTATTCGTGGGCACACCAGATCTTCGTCTCCTCGGCCAAGCCCCTGATCTGTTGCAACGCGGAGAGCATATCGCTCAGCTGCCCTTCAAAGATCGCCCCGCAGGTGCCGGCAAAGAGGGTGTCACCGGAGAAGAGGTCGTGGCTGGCCGGGAAATGGTAGGCGACATGGGCGCGGGTGTGGGCGTGGACATCGAGGACCACGCATTGGCGCTGGTTGACGATGATTTGCTCACCTGGGCGGACAACGCGGGTTTGCAGGGGAATACGGCGCCAATCACTTCGACGTCGGGGAAATGCTGGACCAGGGCGCGAATGCCGGCGGTATGGTCGCCATGGTGGTGGGTACAGAGGATTTGCGTGAGCCTCGCGGCATGGGCGCGAAGCCAGGCGAGCACAGGCTCGGCATCGCCAGGGTCAACGCAAAAGGCCTCGTTGCCCCCTTCGTTTAATGAGGCAAAGATATAGTTATCGGCAAGGGCTTCCAGGATGTGAATATGCAAAAGGTGGCTCCTCAAGGGTAGAGGGAAATGGCGGAGATGCTGCCGGTGGTGGACGCGGCAACCTCTCACCTTTAACGCACTTTGGCTCCGGACCACCCCGCCAACCATCAGCACCACCCTCTCGCGCACCCGTCACCGAGGGACTCCCCGTCTTTATTAATCAGGGGTTCGGTCTTATTATAAGTCCAGGGGTAAGATGCGATTATTTTCCTTGCGAGGAGGTAATACCATGTCGGATCTGATTGTTGCCATAACCGTGGCCTTCATCATTCCTGGTGTGTTGATCATCGGCATAGCGATCCGGGAGTTCATCCTGGAGTACTATCAAGACCATCATCACGATCATCATCGCCCGGCGTAAGAGGGTACTCTGTTTTGCCAAGGTGATGCGAGATCAAGGCTATGTCACCCGAGGGATCAGCCACGTAGCCGAAGGTGTTTGTTTGTGCTTTGCTGGGACCTAAATTACGGAAGGCCCGCTTTCCTTCATTGGCAAGCGGGCCTTAGCTTTATGGCGACTATGGTTTACAGTGGATTTTGGGCAATGTCTAGCCGTAGGGTCAGAAGCTCAGAAAACATCTTCAGCCTGGATCGTTTGCTGATGGGGATACGAAGGCAATAATCCGCGCAATGCCAATGCGCAGGGGGCAGGTGGGTTCATGCGGGGCAAGGGAACAACTAAAATAATTTTTGCTGCCCGATGACAGCTGGTAACCGTTTGGGAGACTTTATCCTGAGCACCTTATTGACATTCATCCTGCCGGATACCACCTGAATATCCTGTACCGCAACACAAAACTCCTCCGCCAGGAAGCGGACCATATAGTCAGTCGCCTTGCCGGCACGGGGAACAGCCTTAACGCTGACGCAGAGTTGATGCCCCTTTACCTTGCCGATGGCATCTTTCTTGGCATTGGGACTACCAAGGATATTGAGTACCAGAACATCCTCTTCCCACGTGTAAAACGATCTGCCCATCCTTCCTCCAGAAAATCTTCTTCGTGCGTGCCACCATCCTATGAGAAATTGCGTTTGTGACCTTGTCGGTAAGAAGTATAAGTTTCGTCATTTTTAGAATGTGAAATTGGCATCATCAAAGATAATCAGAAGGTGGCAGATGTACTGGAGTAAGAGCTAGCGCCATAACCAGACAATCTCACTGCGCGATTCTAACATGCTGTAAAAATGGGTCAAAATGGATTATTCCGCAATGGCGAACATTTTATTGCGGCAAAAGCATGCAAGGTGGCTTGCAGGGACAATATTGATACCTGAATGCCCATAGTTAATGATATAAATAGGATAATGGCAGGACGGCACAAATTTTGCTATAAGACTGCGACATTGTACTAATTTCACTCCCCTACAGGGGATAAAAACGAAACGCAAAGGGGGAGAAATGAAGAAGAGATACTTGGTTGGGTTGGCGTGTGGGGTGATGATACTTTTTCACGGGTATGCCACAGCTGAAATCATTACGACCACAAATTATTCGATTGGTAGACCTCCAGGTTTTCCTCCAATTACTTTTACTTTTGATATGACTGATTTTAATTTTAATTTGAACGGTAATAATGTTACATCTGCTAATGTTAGTGGCAGCTGGAGTGGTTATTTTTCTACTTCAAATGAAATAGCGAACAATTTTCTGGGGGAAATATTGCTTGATGGGGTAAAAGTTTCTGACAAAATTTATGTTGTCCCATCATCATCTTATAATACTGTAGATTGGTCATATACATACTCAGATTTTTCCACCTTGTTAGACGGAAATTTACATGCTTCATCAAATTATATCCCAATCAATGATCCGTATACACCTCCGTCATTACCTGGCCTCAGTACCGTGTTGTACTCAACAATTGGCGCATTTGCTCAACCGGCAACATTATCAATTACAACGTCGTTTGCACCACCACCACCACCACCTGCTTCTTCAAAAATTTATGGATTATTTTATGGTATTGGTTACGGTGGAGAAGGGGAAATAGTAGATGGTACCTTGACATCAGCAGGATACGATCCGACTTTCTCCATTCAAACAGTCGAAAACGCTCTGTCTAAAATTGACAACATAAATTTTATACCTACCGTTAGGATTGGTGACCTTACAGAACAAACAATTCAGCAAGATATACTTTCTCTGAAAGAACAAATGAATCCAGGAGATAAACTTATATTCTATATTACAGGACATGGGGGGAATAACATGCCTGCGGGGCGGGGAAATGACATGCCCGCTAGTCATTTCGATGGCATAGAATTTAGCTCTACTCCTGGCGACGAATACATTGCTTTGGATCCAAACCAAGCATCTGTCGCCCCAGAAAGTTTTCTAACTGACGACGAACTGTATGCGTATCTAACAGAATTGAATAATTATGAAAAATGGATTTTTGTGGATTCGTGTTTTGGTGGAGGATTCTGGGATAACGCTAATGATTTATTCGATATAGGTGACTTAGAAAAACTGTCAAATATCTCGTTTATGTCTGCTGCTACAGAGACGTCTAGTGCTGTATATGATCATTCAATAGCAGCATACAACGATAACAAACCAGACTCAACATATTTCTCACAGGCTATTGATTTGTCAATAAACAATTTGTTGACTTCAGGTGTTGATATAACATTTTCAAGTCTTGTTTCAGATATCACATACAATCTCGACCTGTTGAACAGTAAAAATACAGGAAATTATGTTTTTACTATGAGTAATGATAATGGTGTAATATTGCAACCTGGCATGCTAGCCCCTTTTTTTGCTCATTCTGAAGATTTCAACCCTGAAACCAGTATTGCTTCGACCGCGACACCAACCCCGGAACCCGCCACCATGCTACTCCTGGGTACGGGCTTAGCTGGACTCATCGGCGCACTCAGGAAGAAGAAAGCCTAATCACTTCTTTCAGCATAGACAGACCATGGGCAGGGTCATTCATTTGGCTCTGCCTTTTTTATTGTACGGGTGAAGCTTCCCACTTATGCAATCGTAAGAATTTTACCGCCACCAAAACTGACGACAACTACTGTACATCTTATCCATAGCCCCACCTTTTACGAAATCATCGCCCATAAGGTTATCGAAGCGATAGCGACATGCGCAAAATTTACTTGGCTTTCGTGGCTATAAAGCATTCTCAGCCAAGTTTTTTCGGGTTCCCGTAAATGTCTGGTGATTTAGGAGATACCCCATATCCTCAATGGTGTCCCCTGACAAGCAGAAGGGCGTCCCTGAGTCTTCCAGTGGCGTCACTGGAAGACTCAGGGACATGTAATTAAATTTAATAAAATCAATAAATTAAGTTGATGGTAATTATCTGAACGTTCCAGACGCGCCACTGGAGCCTAGAAACACGCCACTGAAAAGCAGAATGGCGCCACTGGAAGCTAGAATGGCGCCACTGGACTCCAGAATGGCGTCACTGAACAGTAGAAACACGCCACTGAAGAGTAGAGTGGCGTCACTGGAGAGTAGAAACGCGTCACTGAGCTCTGGAATGACGCCAATGGAACGCTCAGAAACTGACCGCATAAACGGATGAGGCTATCAACAATTCGCAACAGCTCTTGTTGGCGCGTCACCCGCCAGCTGTGGGAGTCTGGAAAAGTTGGCTGAGAATCCTTGATAACCACGCTGAACATGGTCCACCCCATGGTTCAACCTAAAGCTCCTTTGTCTTTCAGCAAAGGTGCCCCGAACTGGGGCAGAAACTCATTCCCCCTTGATATTCGCGGGTGATCGAGTAGATTTTCGGCAAAC
>CAZDYX010000309.1:0-1674 GCA_964509775.1 uncultured Desulfobulbia bacterium
TTCCGCATTCCCAGGGCGCTGCCCTGGGCTGGTATGTTTTGCCCTTTCAGGACGGGTTTGAATGTCGAATCTTAGGCTATCCGCAAAGGTCGAAATCTTTTACGGGCTGTCTTTTCATTCTGAATTCTGACTCCTGAATTCTGAATTCTGTTTTTTTCCATAGGTTCCAGTAACTCACGCTGATGTTCGCACGCCTTCCCTATGATCGCATGGTGCCTGGGCTGATCGTCGTTGTCGGCATCTCCTCGATGGTGACGCAACTGATCACGATCCGGGAGTTTCTGGCCCAGTTTCAGGGCAACGAGTTTGTTATCGCCCTCATCTTCTTTGTCTGGCTCGTCTTGGGCGGTATGGGTGTCCTGCTGGCCGGACTGGTGCATAAAACTTCTTTCCGGCCCCGGATGGATCATCTTGCCCTGCTCTCCCTGGGGCTTGCCTCCTTGCCCACAATCGAGATCCTTGCCATTCGCGGGCTCCGGGATCTGGTCTTTCTCCACGGCGCCTCAGTGGGATTCTACCCGACCTTTGCCTTCATTTTTACTATTCTTGCCCCTTACGGCCTCCTGCTCGGCCTTCTACTCCCCCTTGCCATCTTGGTGCTGCGGGAACAGACGCCGGACTATCCGACCACCCGGATCTACCTTGCCGATGTCCTTGGCAATACGGCAGGAGCCCTGCTCTTTTCCTTTGTACTCGTCCATCTGGTGACCCCCCTTAAAGCCCTGTTTCTTAGCGGTTTGCCAATCCTTGCAGCGGTTTTTTTCTTGTTTCCCCCTCGCTCCGGACGGCGGCTTTGGCCCTTTCTCGGGGTGGGCCTTGTTTTTGGAGTCTTGCTTGCCGGTGTTTTCCTTGAGCCCCTTTCCCTGGCCCCGGCCAACGGCAGGCTCGTTTATTACCAGGAGTCCCGCTATGGCCGGATAGAGGTTCAAGAGAAAGGCGGCCAAAATACGATCTTTGTGGACGGCATGCCCTTTTCGAGCAATGAAAACCTCGCCATGGCCGAGGAGGCCGTTCATTATCCCTTAAGCCAGGTACCCGATCCTTGTCACATCCTGCTCATCTCCGGCCAGGGCGGAATTCTCAAAGAATTACGGAAATACCGACCGCAAACTGTCGATTATGTCGAGCTGGACCCGGTAATGTCGGATGTCCAGTTCCGGTTCGGGCTGCAAGAGGAGATCCCGGGGCTTGCGGTCCTCCATGAGGACGGCCGGGAATATCTCGCCGGGTCCGCAAAGATCTATGATGCCATCATCGTCAATCTGCCCACGCCGGAAACCTTTCAGGTGAACCGCTTCTTTACCGACCGTTTTTTCTCCCTGGCCCGCGCCCATCTGAGCCAAAAAGGGGTGTTCTCCTTTGCCGTGGAGGGCTTTGACAACTATCTTTCCGAACCGCAACGCCAGGGGCTTTCCTCCCTGTATAACACGGTGACCGAACACTTCTCCCAGGTAATGATCTTACCCGGCGAGAGGATCTATTTCCTGTGCCGGAATCAGCCGATTGCACTCGACATCCCCGAACTCCTCGCCCAAAAAGGCATCTACACGGATTATGTCGCCAGCCTTTTTTACGGCAACCTGACCGAGGAACGGATCAACTATGTTTTGGGCCTCCTTGATCCGACGACCCCAAAAAACCGCGATGCGTCGCCGGTTTTGATGCGAATCGTTT
>CAZDYX010000309.1:1684-4711 GCA_964509775.1 uncultured Desulfobulbia bacterium
GTCGTGCGGCCCCGGGAGGGCGAGGCGGTCAGAGAGCCGGTCCGCGAGCTCCGGGGGCAGCTTCTTGCGGAGCTTGCTGATTTTTTTTCATCATTGCTTCATCCGAAATATCGTCTTCAATATCTCCCATCGGTAATAGTCCCCTTTTCTTTTTTGCCATGACCGGACTGATTCTTTCCATCTATCTCCTGCGGATAAAACAAGAGGAGTTCGTACTCTTTTCCACGGGTTGGATCACCATGTCTAGTGAGATCCTGGTGATCTTCGCCTTTGAGATCTTCTTCGGCTATATCTATTCTGCCATCGGCCTCATCGTGACCGTGTTTCTTGCCGGCCTGCTCCCCGGGGCCTGGCTTGGCGAGCGGCTGCGCCGGAAGGACCGAAGGATTCTGGCCTTAACTGATGTTCTCCTTATCCTGTTAATGGCCGTTTTTTTGGTTGCCTTAAACCAAGGAGGAGACCTGTTGCCAAGGGCAGGCCTTCTCCTGTTCGGTTTTTTGGTCTCAGGGCTCTGCGGATTTCAATTTCCCCTGGTCCTCCTGCTGCAAGGAGGTGATGCGTCTGCCGTCACCCGCACCTTTTCGGCCGACCTTATCGGCGCTGCCTTCGGCACCCTTGCAACCAGCGTGGTATTCATCCCTTATTGCGGTTTGCTCGGGACGACGCTGATCCTCATCGGGCTTAAAATCGTGAGTTTGGTCATGGTGTCCAGCCCTGGGAAGAATTTGAATTTCCGTAACCGTTCACCAGGTAAAGGAAATTGTAGGGGCGGGTTTGAAACCCGCCCAAAAAAGACCGAATTGACCTGATGATTACGACGTTGTCGTTGGGCGGGTTTCAAACCCGCCCCTACACGTAGACCAACAAATGTGGGTGAACGGTTACGGAATTTTCAATAGGGAGTATGATCGGAAGAAGAATGAAAAAAAAACTAAGTAGACGACATTTTCTGTATTGCAGCGGCCTGTTTCTTTCCCATGCTTTACCGGCCCAGGCCTTCTGGCCCTTTGCCGATAAACCGGGCACCGGTTCCGGTGCCGACGATATCCGCGGGGAGGTGTTTTGCGGCGATGCGCCCAAGGAACTCTGGAAATGGTCCCATGAGGGTTTTCTGTTTACGAGGCTTCCCGAGAAACGGGTGCAGTGCGAGGTGTGCCCGAATCGTTGTCTTCTTGCGCCCGGCGACCGAAGCGTTTGCAGGTCCAAGGTGAACATGGACGGCACCCTCTATACCCTGGTCTACGGCAATCCGTGCTCCATCCATCTTGATCCGGTGGAAAAAAAGCCGCTCTTTCATTTCCGGCCTCAGACGACCGCCTTTTCCCTCGCCACCACCGGCTGTAATTTCCGCTGTTTGAACTGCCAGAACTGGGAGATCTCCCAGGCCAAACCCCATGAGGTCCGCCATTACGAACTGTTTCCGGCCGATGCGGTCAAGGAGGCAAAAAGACTTGGGGCCCGGGCAATCGCCTACACCTATTCCGAGGCCATCACCTTTATTGAATACATGATGGATATTGCCCGGCTCGCAAGGCAAGAGGGGCTTGCCAATATCTGGGTCTCAAACGGCTATATCAACCGCGAGCCCCTGCTTCAACTCTGCCAGGTGCTCGATGCCGCCAATGTAAATCTCAAATCCTATAATGATACCATCTACCAAAGGCTTAACGGCGGACGCCTTTCGCCGGTGCTTGCCACCTTCAAGACCCTGCATGAGCAGGGAATCCACTTTGAGATGACGAACCTCGTCGTCCCCGGCTATGTGGATAACGAGGAAATGGCAAGGCAGATGTGCGGTTGGATCGTGAAGGAATTGGGGCCGGATCATCCCTTGCATTTTTTACGGTTTTTCCCCAAATACAAGCTGGATCGTCTAGCCCCCACGCCGGTCGCAACCCTCATCCGCTTTCGGGAACTGGCCATGGCAGAAGGTATCCGCTATGTGTATATCGGCAATGTACCCGGCCATGAAGGCAACAACACCTACTGTCATAATTGCCGGAAGCTGTTGATTGAACGGCGGGGCTATCTCATTCCCTTCTCAAATATGGACGGAAGCCGCTGCAGATTCTGCCAGACCATCATCCCGGGTGTATGGCCGAACTGAATCGGTAAATCCGGCGCCTGCTCGATATCCTGAACCACCGGCCGTTCAAGAACCTGCCCGGTTCGCGTGAGCTGGGGTCAGGTCTATTTTTTTGACATTAATTTTTATCCATGGTGTTTTTTCTATGGCTCGCCCGTTACGAATAGAGTTCCCGGTGCTGTGTATCACGTCACCAGCCGTGGAAACGAAAGATAAAGATATCTTTAACGTTGTTTAGCAGGGATGCCTTTCTTAACATCCTTCATCGCTATGGATTTTTTTCATCATCACACTCCGTTTTGAGTCACGAGCTCAGAAACAGGAGGAAACCATGCAAGAGAGGACGGCCAGCGAAAGGAGAAATCCGCGAACCGAAGGAGGAAAAACGGTTAGAGCGGCAACGTGGGCAAACTGCGGAAGAAGCGTTGCAAGAGCTGCCTGTCCATTGCGATGTTGGTACCAAAAAGAATTCCAAAGGACAAGAAAGCTGGCACACCAATCGGTCCGAACGACATGCTCATTGCCGCCCACGCCTTGGCGCAAGGGCTGACACTGGTCACTGATAACATGAATGAATTCGCACGCGTGCCGGGATTGGAGGTCGAAGTCCGCCTTCATCCCATTCAACTGCCTTTCCACTCTGCACTTTCCGCCCCTTGGCAAAGAACCATAGAAATTCGCCTGCCCTTTTAAGGCCTCTATCAAAGAACTCGTCCACTGCGCTGCCGTTCTATCGGGGTGTACTTCTCCAAAAATATGAAATTGGAGACCGGCTCTATGCCCACCAAACAGGGCTCTGGTTGAAACGTCTCATCTTTGGTGATTCCAATCACTACCGCTGATGTCATTAACGAGTTTTTGTTGCTGTCGTTTAAGGAGAATAGGGTTATGCGCCAAGCTTGGCACTTACGAGGCGATTTAGGCTCACGCCTTCCTCCGTC
>CAZDYX010000310.1:0-3354 GCA_964509775.1 uncultured Desulfobulbia bacterium
CGTGAAACTGGGCGGTTTATGCAAACGACAGCCTGAACCTGGACAGGTTTACCCTTGTCACGGGGCTGCGCTACGACAACAATCGCGATTTCGGGTCGGAGCTGAGCCCCTCCGGTGGCATGGTCTACCATCTCCCGTGGGCCGACGCTCTCCTCAGGGCTCAAATCGCCAGGGGCTTCTCCGCCCCGCCAGGCTCCTGGGTCAACGATCCTCAGTTCGGCAACAAGAACCTCGAGGCTGAAACCGGCCTGACCTATCAGATCGGAGTTGAGATTAAACCGATGAAGGCTTTGAAGCTCGACTTCGGTCTCTTCCGAGCCGACGTCGACAACCTCATCCGGTTCAATCACGATACCATGAGAATGGAGAACATCGATACTGCCACCCGTCAGGGTATTGAAGGCCGCATCTCGACCAGCTTCACCAATGGACTTGCCATCTCATTTGCAGGGAGCTTCATCGATGTACGGGATGGCGCCACGGAATCGGTCATCAAGAATATCCCTCGACTCATCTACGATACGACGGTCTCTCACACCTACCGCTGGATCACGCAGTCTGTTATCGGCAGGTTCGTGGACAACAACTCCACCTATCCAGAAACAAACGACGAGGTATTCACCTTCGATTATCTGTTCAAGGTACGAATTCCCCTGCGCAATCCGGATCGGGCCCTGAGCCTGTTCTGCGCCGTGCATGATTTTACCGATTCGGGTTACCTGTATTACTATGGATCGCCCGAGCCCGGAAGATGGGTAGAGGGTGGTGTGAGGGTCGAGTTCTAAATGGAAGGGTCTGGAGCTGGTTTGGAGCCTCTTTGGGACCGATCACCGGGGTTGTATGGATGCATACGGGAGCCTGCAAAGGTCCTCGTACTTGATGGAAAAAGGATACGGAAAATGGATTCTCCTGGACATCACGTCCAGGCTCATCCTGTGGAAAAGAAACGTGCCCGGTTGAAGGGACACAATGATAGCTTCCGCTTTCCCAATGAGCTCCTGCTTTTTCTCGGGATCGCTTTCATTGACAGCTTCTGCCAGCACCCTGGTGAGCCGAGGGTCTTCAAAGCAGCCTGCCGCAGATTTGCCTGGCCCGATGGAGGACCAAAGATCCATCAATGCTTCGGGAGTCTGAATACATGACCTCAGCTCCGTCAGTACGGCCTGAAATTCGGTGTTCCGAATATATCTTTTTTGAGCCTCATCAATGGGAAGTGAAGAGAGATGAGCCATGATGCCTATATCATTAAAATAGAGCTGAAGATAGTCGGCAACTCTTCTCATGATCATATCCCTCGAAAAAGTAAGTATGGAAAACTCAAAATATCTTCCATCCTTCTTCAAGTACTTGCTTCTTTCATCATATGACCATCCTGCCTCCAGCAATAACTTCAAAGCCTTTTCCGGGTTATAAGGAGTCGGTTCTATATTTCCACTATGAATTGAAGAAACATGTGAAACAGGTCCCGAGGAGATCTTCGCGAAGCCTTTGAAAACTTCTTTTATAATGGCTTCCTTGTCAATGGCAAGTGCCAGGGCCAGGCGTACGTTTGGATCATCGAAGATTGGATTGTATATATTGTATAGCAATATAGTGTAGTAGAGAAGAATATGACTATTCAAATAGAAAAGCTCTTTATGCTTTTCCAGCACGTTGTAGTCGTTGGGACAGATCCTGAATGCTATATCCGTTGTACCGTTGATCAATCTAGCCCATGATTTCTCGCTATCCGCTTCGTAATGGATGACAACACCATCCAAGGAAGGCCTCCCTTTATAGAAATAATCATTAGCTGTAAGCTCGACCTTTTCTTCACCATCTCTGGATTTGAACTTGAACGGCCCTGAGCCTATCGGATGCTCCTTGTGGTCCTCGGTGCTGTCGGTCGGCCGTGGGACTATTTCAGTATCCCAGACCTTCGAGAGGAAATCAGGATCGTCCTTCTTTAGTATAATGTGAATGACAACATCTGATAGACTGTTAATCTTCTCTATTACTTGGTATAATTGAGGCCGAACATTTCTTAGACGCTCTTGCATGGAATATACTACATCATCTCCAATAACAGTTTTTCCATTGTGAAACCTGACATCTTTCCTCAAATTAATAGCCCAGGTCAAATTGCGGAAGTCATATGACCAGGATGCGGCAAGCATGGGCCGTAGCTCCCCGTATTCATCGGGTAAGAAAAGGTAGCCATGTAAAAAGGGAAAAACAAAGCACGACCCTGCTTCTTCATTAAAGGGGCTAAAACCGACTAGCGGAGTGGGAACATCAATGTGCAATACATTCCCCGGGGATGGCTTGGGCTCGGGAATATTCTCCTCGTATCTCATACATGAGGGAACAAACATGGAAATAAGTATCATGGCTAGAAATATAAATAGAGGGCTCCTGGTCATCTTTCACCTCGATTGTCGTTTTGCGTGCATGAATGCCTGGTACCGGGCTCCATTATGCATCCTGAAGCCAATTTGACCAAATGGAATTGAGGGAGGTCCTCCAGGCGAAGTGAATGCCTGGAGGAGTTGTGGGGCGGGGCTACCCCGACCCCTTCATGGATTTAGCCTGGTGGATAAGGTGAAAAGACCTGGGGCCCGCAACATCCTGGCACCATCTGGTCCACATCATACGTCCCGGCATTCAACAGTATGAACACTCTATCACCTCCTTTCCTTTGAAGCCGCCAGAGAATCACTCCTCAGGACCGACAGAAAACCGATGAGCTATTCCTGGCAGCTTCTTTCATTGAGTCTCTCTCTTGCCTTTAGTTGAAGTATCTAGCCGTGGGAAAAAAACCGGTGACTCAGAATCAAGTTTTTTGTCCTGGCTCGATGTTCACGAAGACAACTGAATAAGATCTCTGCCCTTTTGGTTTCCGAGGGCTGACATGGCTGTCTGGCGTACATACTCTTCAAGGATGAGACGCAGGCCCTCGGCCTGGCAGTCTATGCCCGTGAAGCTTCCTGCATTGGCCAGGCTGTTCATTCTGCACCCGCCATTGCAGATTGCCAGGAGGTCGCACTCATTCATGCACACGGGAGGAAGCTGCCGTTCCAGGAGACGGGAATGCGCTACGGAATCTATGCCGGAGACGGCGTTCCCATATGTGAATTCTTTACCTTGCACAGCAGCACAGGCCAAAAAGGACCCATCCGTATCGAAGAAAAACCCGTTTCTCTGGTCGGCGAGACATACATGAGAAGGAGGCTCACTGAATTGGGGAAGACCTCGCTTCTGAGCTTCGAGCTTCAAGAAGAGATACTTCCGAGGGTCCCCCAGGCCGCAATTGAAATCGGTCTTGCCTTGCCTTGGCAGGATGGGGGAAAAACGCACATTCTCGATGTCAATGCC
>CAZDYX010000310.1:3395-4710 GCA_964509775.1 uncultured Desulfobulbia bacterium
TCGAGCATTTCGGAGAGGTGGAGGTACGAATCCGTGCCGGTATCATACTGAGTCTCGATCATTATCTTGGTCAGTCCGGATATCGCTTGAAGATTCTTAAGGATAACCTCATAGGAGTCGCCACCTTTCCTGAATGATCTCAGTTTGTTGTGAATCAAGGCTGGCCCGGCGAGGCTCACATGAATCCCCTCCAGCCCGACTTCCTTCATTTGCATGATAACCGGAGGATTGAGCGGCGTTCCGTTGGTGATTATCCGGAACCGGTAATCTATGCCTCTGCCCTTGCAAAAGAAGAACCGCCTTCCGATACTTTCAAGGACTACCCGCACATTGAGCAGGAGCTCGCCACCGCTGACTACATCCCTGACACGATGCGGGTTTTTTCTATCTATGAAAGATGTGTAGAACCGGTCTATCGCCATGGCCGTCTTGCGGTCCATTTTATTTTCTGAAGCATCAAGGATACAATAAGAACACCCCAGGTTGCATTTCCTTGTAGCAATAGTCAGGGACCTCAAGGTGGTAGATTTGTGAATAAGCCCCTGGCGCCAATAGCGGTAGACGGCGGATTCGTCGAGTCCGTCCTCGACCAGGATACCCTGCTCCAGAAGCTTATCGAGCAAGGCACCATATTCAAGGGGATTATTCAGAAGGCTATCCAGAGACTGCCTGTCTGTGAGCAAGAAAGCCGTGGTCATACTATTGTAAATCGCCAGGCGCTCCAACCCCTCATGGACAACAGGCACAACAACCCCGAACCTCGGCAACCGAAACCTTTGTCCTTCCATAAGCTCACTCCTTTCCTTACGCATATACCGGTTTGATCAAGGATGCAGACGGGCGGGGAATTCTGTCCGCGCACGCACATCAGCAGCGCCAACAAGCCCGCCGGCATTCACAGCACAAGCTCACAATCTGTATATCTGCGTTCAATCGGAGATGGGGTGTTTCCAAGGACATGTTTTTCTGGAATTCAAACGGGTGATTTCGCATTGACAGAAGAGATAACCGCGGAAGATTTCGCGTACTCCGGCAGATAGAATGGACTGGACAATGGGCAGACACTGGGAGAAGGTGCTCTCGGTAAGTCCATGGGTTTTGATAGTCTTCTCGCACTTCATGAAGGAGATGGCATCGGAGAGAAATACCTTAATAAAACCCATGCATTCCAGGAGCTTGTCAAGACATGCCCGAAGCTTTGAGAACACAGAGCCCTTTGAGTTGCGCGGGGTTGGGGAAAGCTTGAGCGGTTGCTCGGCCTCCGGAGGGTGACTTTCTGGTGCGCTTGCAGGGATTCGAACCCCGGGCCACGGAT
>CAZDYX010000311.1:0-4671 GCA_964509775.1 uncultured Desulfobulbia bacterium
TCCTTGATTATTATTTTTGTTACTGAAATTACTTGTAGTGGATTGAACAAAGGTACAATTATATAATATTCCTCAAGGCATGGCCATGTAGTTTCAATGCCTGGTCAGCAAGGCGATTCAGCATTTTATGGATCATCTCCGGGGGCGAGAGCGACGGGAGAAAGGGAAGATATTTTTCCAGAGAAGGCAGGGGGTCAATCCTCATCTTTCTATCGAGATCTTCGAAAACGCCGTGTTCGATCGAGCCGGCAATGGAATTGCCGGGGGTGTCAACAGCCTCCAGGGAGCGAAGGAATCCCATGATTTCTCCGAGGTCATGGCGTTGGGAGAAGAGGTGGATTTCCTCATTGATCAACTCGCGCTCCTCCATGAGCCCGGCATAGCCCTGCCGGTATTTCTCGCCGCGATGATAAAGCCCTTCGTAACATTTATAAACCAGCTTCCTGAAGCGGCTCGCCAATGAAAATCCCCACACCTCAAATTCATCCTGCAGCAGGGAGCGTAACGCATTATCGTCCTGCCTTGAGGACAAGGTGAGGATCTTTTGGCTCAGACCGGCCAGGTTGAGAAATGAGGTGATAAGGTAATCGTCTTTCAGCAAGAGACAGATCCTTGCAAGATCTTGGTCACGGATACGTTCCAGGATTCGGGCATGGTCTGTTATCCTTTGGAGCAGGGCCGCCTTGTCATCTTCAATGAGCTTGCGGAACCCGAAATAGCGTTCGGCTATCTCTCTTTTTATTTGATAGGTAAGGACCTTGCTGATATCTTGGTCAATTGACATGGCTATAAAAAAAGAATGGACAACAAACCTAATTTACACTAAAACATGCGGGCAATTAAGGGTATTATTTATACCTTCGGCTTCTACGAGACGAGCAATTTGTGGTGGCCTCACAAAATTCCTTTGAACAGGATAAACCGTGAATCATCACCGCCACAATCTATCCGAATATCCGACCTTTTTTTCCGATCTTAATCTTGCAGCTACCTTTTTGGCCAGCTTTTTTGTATCCCCGGTCTGGGCATAATACCGGGTTGGCCCATTCACATAGCGCGGCTGTTGGCCGCAGTGGCTAGTGGCTAGTGAATAGTGAAAAAACAGCTCAAACATTCGCGCGGACATGTCAAATCCTGCGGAGTAATTCAATAAAGAGAATTGATCCGACTGATGGCAGCAGACGGGAAACTTTCAGACATTGTACAACTCATTAAAGACACCGCTGATATCGTGGCCGTTGTGGGCGATGCCGTGCAACTGAGGCGAAGCGGAACCAATTTCAAGGGGTTATGCCCCTTTCATGCGGAAAAGACCCCTTCCTTTGTGGTTAATCCGGAAAGACGTTGGTTCCACTGTTTTGGCTGCGGGGAAGGGGGTGATATCATCACCTTTCTCATGAAGTATCATCGTCTTTCCTTCCCGGAATCGGTGCGAGAGTTGGCAAGGCGCTATCATATTCCTCTGCCTGAGAAGACCCTCCCGCAGGGGGCGGCAAAGGCCCTAGCCGACCAGCGGGAGGCGCTGTATGAGGTAAACCGGAAGGCCGCCGCAATTTTTCATCAGTTTCTCCTGGAAGGCAATACCGGCGCGTCTGCCCCCAGGTATCTGGCCAGCCGCGGGGTTGACCATGCAATCATCGAGTCATTCCAACTGGGATATGCTCCGGACCGTTGGGATTTTCTGGTGAACGAATTCAGCAAGGCAAAAATTTCCCTTGCACTTGCCTGTGAGGCAGGCCTCCTGATCCGGAAGGAAAAAGACCGATATTATGACCGGTTCCGCAACCGGGTGATGTTTCCCATTATCGGGCATGCCGGAAAAGTGGTGGGGTTTGGCGGCCGGATACTTGGGGACGGCCAACCCAAGTATCTTAATTCGCCCGAGACCTCGATCTTCGATAAAGGACGGATCCTTTTCGGACTCCATCAGGCCAGGGAGAGTATCCGGGAGGCCAAGGACTGTATTGTCGTGGAAGGCAATTTCGATCTCATCTCCCTGGTCGGCCGAGGGATCAAAAATGTGGTGGCACCGTTAGGCACGGCCCTGACCCAATTTCATCTACGGACCCTGAAGGGATATGCCGATAAGATCATTATCCTCTTTGATGCTGATCTTGCCGGGCTCAAGGCGGCCATGCGAACCGTTCCGCTTTTTTTGACGGAACACCTGACCGCCCAGGTTGTTGTCCTGCCCCCAGGGGAGGACCCGGATACCTTCATCCGCACCCAGGGTGCATCCGCCCTCGCGGACTTACTCAAATCCGCCCTGCCGCTGCCGGAATTCGTTTTTGACCAACTCGTTGCCCGGCATGGGAAGACAATTGAGGGTAAGGCAAAGATTCTTCATGAACTCGCTCCCATGTTGCATGCCTTGACCGAACATCCCATGGAAAGGTCGGTACTGGTCTCGCATTTTAGCGAAAGGCTTGGGGTGACATCCGAACATGTACTCGCTGCCGCAGGTAAGGCATCTTCCGGCAAGGAAACCCCGAACAGGGGAAAAACGCCTCCTTCGGTCCCGGCCCAGGAGAAACGTTTGTTGGAATTTTTGGTGGCCGCCCCGGAATATCTTGAACCATTTATCGCTGCCGGTCTTAGAGAAAGCATATCTTCAGCGACCGGTCTTCTGATCCTGCGGCAGTTGGAGAACCAGAGAGCCAATGGCGACGGCGAGGACCGAGAACCAGCACCGGAGGAGATCGCCGGGCTTGCGGCAAGACGTCTGATCTCGCAATGGTTGACGACTGCTCCCTCGTATGATGCCAAGGTTAAATCGAGTTCGGCCGAGGAAATGGTGCTGCGGTTAAAAAAAAATCGGCTAAACAGAAAAAAAGAATTATTATTACCAAAAATAGCCGAGGCGCATCGCGCCAATGATGATGGCCTGCTGCAGGAGTTGATACGGGAAAAGATGGCTATCGACCGGGATTTGGCCAATGAAGAGGAACAGGGGAGTGCATGAGTAAGGAACGGGAAAGAGACCTTGACGATGTCCTGACCAATCAGAGGTCGGAGGATATCGACGAGATCTACTATGAATCTCTTGACTCGACCGAGGAAGTTGGGGATGGGGAGATCCCTGGCCTTATTACCACCGGGGAAGAAGAGAATGTAGACCTTGAGTCGTTCGCTGATGAGGACCATTCTTCCCTGGCCGAAGAGGTCGAAGTAGACGAGACGTACGAACCCGCTGAGGAGGAAACGGAGGAAAGGGGACGGGGCAAGGAAATCGATCCGGTTAAGGTCTATCTCCGGGAGATGGGTGCCGTGGATCTCCTTTCAAGGGACGACGAGATCGCCATTGCCCAGCGGATAGAAAGCGGGGAAAAACGAGTTCAGAATGCGGTGATCATTGTTCCCCTTGCCCTGGATCGACTTAATAAGCTCGCCAAAAACCTTAAAACCGGGGCTGTTGCCATAAACGATATCTTCCGTGGCCTGGACAATGCCACCCCCTCACACCGGGAAGAAAGAAAAAAGGTTTTTTTTGCCCAACTCGCTGAGGCAGAACGTATCACGGCAGAGAAGGCGGGGAATTGGTCCGATCTCAATCAGCCTCTCACCACCATCGAGGCGGCAAAGAAATTGCGAAAAAATATCGACCGCGCCAACACAAAAATAGTCCAACTTTTTCAGGATGACCATTTCTGTGCCAAGCATATCAATACCATTGTGACCAAGATCAAAAATCTTGCCAAGGTGTTTGAATCCACCCATACGGAAATCCTTCGTCTCCGGAGCCTGACCGGGTCCGATGATGGGGTCCTTGCCCCGGCCAGGGCACCGGAGCTTCTGAAGATGCTCGAGGAAAGACATGGAATCAGCTTCGAAAGTCTGCAGCATATCCTTTATCAGATAGATCTCGGCGAGAAAGAGTCGCTGCTAGCCCGCAACGAACTTATCAAGGCCAATCTACGTCTGGTGGTCAGTGTCTCCAAACGTTACGCTAACCGGGGGCTCCAGCTTCTTGATCTTATTCAGGAAGGGAATGTGGGGCTCATGAAGGCAGTGGAAAAGTTTGAATACCGCCGCGGCTATAAGTTCAGCACCTATGCCACCTGGTGGATCAGGCAGGCCATAAGCCGGGCAATTGCCGATCAGGCCCGCACTATCCGCATTCCCGTGCATATGATCGAGACCTTGAACCGGCTGGTCAAGGTCTCATCGGAAATCACTCAGACAAAAGGCCGGGAACCGACCCCGCAAGAGATCGCCGATCAGCTTGAGATACCCGAAGATAAGGTAAGGGCCATCCTTAAGATTGCCCGAGACCCCATCTCCCTGGACACCCCCATAGGCGACGGGGAGGACAGCCTCCTCGGTGAATTCATTGAAGACCGTCAATCCCTATCCCCGATCGATGCGGCAGTCCAACAGGGGCTGAAGGAAAATCTGCGCACGGTGCTTGCCACCCTTACCCCAAGGGAAGAGAAGATCCTCAAGATGCGTTTTGGGATTGATTCCTTTACTGACCATACCCTGGAGGAGGTGGGTCGTGATTTCTGCGTGACCCGGGAACGGGTCCGACAGATCGAGGCCAAGGCCTTGAAAAAATTAAAACACCCAAAACGGCTTAAACTTCTCCACACCTTTACCGATAATAAAGATGATTCCTGACTACTCAGGTTGATAGTCTGTAGGTGTTAAGGTGAATAGGTAAAGAAGAAAAAT
>CAZDYX010000312.1:0-1921 GCA_964509775.1 uncultured Desulfobulbia bacterium
CGGGTTACGCTGCGCTAACCCGACCTACGAGTGGGCCAAACGATGATCAAGGCCACTCTGGACAAGCGCGTTGTTGTCGTTCCTTTACAGCAGCCACCCAACCTGCGAACCTGTTCGTCAACACAGGCGAGAAATGCACTTTCCACCACCTAGGCGGCTCAGCCGCTTCCCCCTTGCGGTATCAACATCTGTCTCAACTCAACAACTCCAACCCCTTCTTTTCCCAAGTCCTGCCGTCTGGCTGGTGAAACCGGCTCGTGCGAGATGAGTAGGAAAAATTCCTTTCTGTATGTGTTGTTCCAGTTCACCTGGGCAGCCTTTGCTTTGAGTCTGCGGGCATCGGCAACAGTAAACCGTTCGCCACTCAACTTGCATTCCCCGAACAGGATATTCCCGCCTCTGTCGTCCAGGGCGACAATATCAATCTCCACACTGCCCGTCCGGTTCCAGTAGCCACCCAGTTTGTCAAAGACAAAAGGGATAATTGAACCGTCATTACTGGCGAAGAGCAGGTGTCTTGCCAGGCTTTCAAACGAATGCCCCATAAGGGTCGGCAGATCGTCCATGATCTTTTTTGTGAGCCTTTCCGTCTCTCCCAGCTCAATCAAGCTCTGATTGCGAAAGATATAGCGGAACCAGAAGCGCAGGAGCGGATCAGCGATATGATATCGCCCATTTTTCTGTTCAGCCCGGCTTGCCGTGATCGGTACCCGCCGTTCGATTACTTGGTAGTATGATGTGAGTTCGTCGAGATATTTGGGGAGAGTGCCGGTATTGAGGCCGACAGTGTCCGCGATCCTGGCCATTTGGGTTTCGCCGGCGGCGATAACCTGCATGATGGAAAAATACATCTGGTGATTCTTGCCGAATTCCTCGATCAGCAGTTCCCGGCCTTCGTTTTGCAGCGGGGCGTCTGGTTCGCAGAAGATTCGGGCGATGATTTCATCGCGCCGGATTGCGAACATTTGATGGCGGTCAAGAAGAAAGTAGTACTTAGGCACCCCGCCGAACAGCGTGGTATAAAAGAGCAGCTCATCTTCCGGCTGTCGCTGGTGGTCGGCAAGAATGGTGGCAATGACCTCGGCGGTGAGCGGCGCCAGGTTGATTCTGGCGGTTGCCCTGCCGAACAGCGGCTCTTTCGTGCCCTCGAAGATGTTTCGCATCAGGGTCTGAATGGAACCGATGCAGATCATTGCCCCTTTTGCCCGATCCTGATTACTGTCCCACAGATGTTGTAGGGTCGAGAATACTGATGAGTCCACATATAGGAAGTTCTGGAATTCATCGAAAACAATAAAAAGGGGCGAGTCAGCCATCTGCTCAAAGAGGATAGAAAAAAAATGCTCAAAGCTCGTTATCTTCGCAGACCTGAGCAAAGGGATGCGCTCGGCGAGCAGGCTGGTGAATTCGTCAAGCAGAACCTGGGGTTTTTTCCTGCCCACAAAAAAATAGAGAAGACCGGAGCGGCCTGCTCCAAAACGCTTGATGAGCGCTGTTTTACCGATACGACGCCGACCTGTAATAACCACCAGGTGCGCGGCGTTGGCACCGGTTGCGGCCAGTTCCTCAAGCCGTTGCAGTTCTCGGTTGCGGTCGTAAAATTTCATACCGCCAATTTATCATTCAGTTTTGAATTATTCAATACGGAATGTCCTGAAATAAAAAATTGCTATGACCGCAAACGACGGTTGGGCTTAGCTAACTCGACATTTTCAACGCCTTGTAATTCTCAATCTGATCATCGATCATCTTTACGCCTTAAAATCATCCCATATTGTATGGCCAAGGCAGTTAAAAAAACCAAGAAAAGGTGGATTTTTTTTTGCGATTCAAATGATAATCTTTACATTAAATCTGCCAATAAAACGTAAAGATTATCATTTGAATTATGAACATACTTGAAAAAAGCTGCATTACGGAC
>CAZDYX010000312.1:1931-4661 GCA_964509775.1 uncultured Desulfobulbia bacterium
CGGACGCCTTGAATTTTATCCAAACAGAAAAAATCATCACGGTCATCCAACTCTCCGGTCTGTTGCAAAGTTCAGTTATAACCGCTCGGAGGTATTTAAAAAGTTGGAAGGCCTACACCAGTTATAACCAGAAGGGACTTTACCATACGTTGCCCAGCATTCCGGATTTCGATGATGATGGACTTTGGGTCTTCGGCAGTGCTCGTTTCACGCGTCATGGTACCCTCCGCAACACCATTGTCCACCTGCTGGGGCATTCGAAATCCGGGATGGGTTCAGACGAGATTGGCCAGGCGGTGAGTCTGGACCCCAGCTCATTTATGCACCATTTCCGTGATATTCCTGGCGTGAAGCGAGAGAGGCTGGGAGGGAGGTTTATCTATTTTCTGGAAGATCTGGAAACTGGGACGAAGCAGAAAGAAGAGAGGCTGTCGCCCCTTCTCCATATGGTAACGCCGGTTTCAGACGCGGAGGCCGTCGCTTTGCTTGTTCAGTTTATCAAGAATCCCAGTGCGAGCGTTGAGGAACTGGCGGCGATGTTGACCAGTGATGGCAAAATGGTGAAGCCGATGGCGGTCAGGGAGTTTTTAGAACGGCACAAGCTACTAAAAAAATCCCGGACTACGGGCAATCCGCTGCCTTGAAGAGTACAGACGGAAGCTGATATCAGGTGTTTCCGCGAGACACCAGTTCCAGGAACCACCTGTGGTAGATTTTTGTCCGGAGTTGGAACGTTGTACGCTTTGTGGAGGGGAACTGAACGTCCGAAAAACCCGAAAAAAGAAGGTGGTCACAATAGAAATCGGCGCATTTCAAGCCAAAGAGAGGCTCCTGATATGTCCTCATGACGGAAAAGTGTATGCTTCCGAAGATCTGCGTCGTTTGAGTCCGGCAAGGTGCACGTTCGGTTTCGACATCCTGGTTTACGTAGGTAAAGCGATTTTTTTGAGGAACCGGAACGTAAAGGAAATTGTAATGGAGTTGCAGGAGAAGAACATCTCCATTTCACAACAACGAGATCGGCCACTTGGGAAGGAAATTTATCATTTATCTAGCCCTGGCGCATCGTGAAAGCCGTGAGCGCCTGAACGAGGCCATGAAACGGCAGGGTGGCTACATCCTTCATATTGACGGCACCTGTGAGGGGGACAGCCCTATGCTTTTCACAGGGATGGATGAGCTGACGGAGGTGGTCCTGGAACGTATTAAGATTCCTTCGGAACACGCTGATTTACTCACGCCTTTCTTGACTGAAATCCGGGAGAGTTACGGTATCCCGCTCGGGCTTGTCCATGATATGGGCAGGGGGATATTGGCATCTGTGGCCGAGGTGTTTCCGGGGGTGGCGGATTTCATCTGCCATTTTCATTTTCTGAGAGACATTGGAAAAGACCTCATGGAGAAAGATTATCAGAACATCAGAAACGGATTGAAGAAGCATAGCGTCAGGACATTGCTAAGGAAAAAAATGAAAGCGGTGGGCAAGGTTTCTGGCGGTGATGTCAAAAAGCTGGACTTGCTGATGGATGGACGTTGCCATGGCGCCCCTCCAGCCGAATGGGTTCCGACGGAGGCATGCCGTGCGTTGATCCATTGGATACTCGACTATTCCGCCCAACTGGAAGGATACGGGTTTCCGTTTGACCGTCCGCATCTGGCGTTGTATCAGCGGGTTAAAGCGGCCTTTGACCTATTGGAAGGTATGTCGCTGCCAGACAAAATGCGGGGAGCAAACATATTACACGGCCTTTATGGGTTGCTTGCGGCTGTGCTCAAGGATGAGGAGTTGAAGGAGGCGACTCGGAGCATGGAACGGATGTTCCGCCATCAAAAATGCGGACTTGTGCATATAACCTATTGATTTTATGATTTTTTCCGCCTCGTTGTCCATTTTCTCCTCGTGGCTACTTTTCCGTTTCTAGCGGGGAGGACGTCAGGGAGGCGGATGTCGGCCGCATCAAGAAGCGTTTACTTGTTGCTGTTGCCGGCGCGTTCTGCCGGCCAATCCCAGGTGTGAGGACCAAAAATATTGCAGCAGGGCGGCTTGTCAACGGGAACGAAAGCGCCGGTGGCAGGCGCGCAAAATGGACACGGATCCGGACTACCGCGAAAACCAGCGTGCGGCATATAGCTCCTGGTGCGAGCGTAATCCGGACCTACTGGCGGCAACACCGACGGGCAAAGCCAAAGAAGACCGCTGCCTCGCCTGATCCGGGCAACGACACTGCGTCAAACGGACGTGTCAAAATGGACGCGTTCGGTCAAGATTTGTACGTAAAATTAGGGGAATACATACTTGTGCCCACGGATGTCAAAATGGACGCGTTACGGGTTAAAATAATCACTATTCCGACTAGTTAGCGCATTGTCAAAAAGGACTCGATAGGTTTTCGACATCTCTTCCGTTAGAATCGGCAAATAATGGAGGTGCGGAAATGATAGAAAAGAGTCCGCTCATTGCTGATCGGGTCCGGAAAATCCGCGGTAGCTTTGCTTTTATCGAGCATTGTTTCTTGCGCAACGGCTTCTGGACGAGTCTCAGCCGGCAAGAACTGCTGCTTTATCTGTTTCTGATCCTGGTGGCGGACCGGCAGGGGTTGTCCTATTACAGTTTCGACAAGATATGTTCTCTGCTGGCCATCAGCCCCGACGAATATATTTTCGCCAGAAACGCTCTGATCGACAAGGACCTGATCGTCCCCGTCGAGCGAGGACTAAACAGAGCCTTTG
>CAZDYX010000313.1:0-1901 GCA_964509775.1 uncultured Desulfobulbia bacterium
CAGGGCGTCTCCAAAATTCGTAATTCCGTCATTACTCGTGTTTTCCGGGAACTTGAGTTGATTGAACAGTGGGGTAGCGGTGTACGACGAATGTTCAAAGAGGCCGAGGAACAGGGATTACCCGCGCCCGAATTTATTGAAATCGGCATGCGGGTACGGTTCATCGTGCGTTTAGCAACACCGATAGCCATTGAACCTACTACCGCACAAGTCGAGGGACAAGAGTCAGGGGTAGAGTCAGGGGTAGAGTCAGGGGTAGAGTCGAAGATGCTGCTGCAGATTCTGGCTTATTTAAGAGATGCCCGTCTGTCCAAATCTGATATCGCCAGACAACTAGGAAAAGCCAAACCCAATCGCTATTTGAACGAGCTTATGAGCAGACTGCTCCAGGCGGGCTATATGGAATACACCATCCCCGACAAACCCAAAAGCCGCCTGCAAAAGTATCGACTCACGGAAAAAGGAAAGGTGTTTTTGCAGAATCACAATAGATTTGTCAACAAGTTGCAGGAATCGACGCGTGGATAAAATTTTATCGGCATTGTCAAAAATATTTGAACGGCACCGGATTGTCTTCTGGTATGACGATGACAAAGAACTCCGGGCCGATTTTGAAGCTCTTGATCTGCCGGGCATTAAAAAGATCGAGCTGCAGAACAATGAGTTTCAGGTCAAATATCGTATCCTTCGGGAAAACCCAAAACAAAAATTCCTTCTATATCATGAAGGCCCGAAGCCGGACCCCCTGAATAATTGGTTGCTGGACGTATTACTTTCTCAAGGAGAGTTTTGTGCCGATCAGGCATCACTCTATCTGAGTGAATTGGAACTTGGACCTGAATTTGCTGATCTTGTCAGGGACCATGTGGAATTTTTCAATGCCGTCAAACGACGTGAGTCTCTCAAAAACCTGTTAAGAAAAACCGACTCGCATAACATCATTAGAATCAATATGATGGCGGTCTGCTGTGGATCTGACCCCCGGATTGATACGATACTTGAAAATCTCTTAAGTGAACTGGCATCCGAACGGCAGGATAAGTTTAATCTGCTGGTCAAGTGCGGGCTTGAGCCATTTTTTTGGGAACAGTTGAACCGGCATTATGGGTATGAATCTAAAACGAAAAGCATCCGAGATTTTGTCATTGAGCTGTTCAAGTCCTGCTTAGGCATGGAATTGGGAAGAACAGCCACCTTGGCCGGCGACGCCGTTATTTTCCTGCGCCGATGGAAGGACTCAATTCGCCACTGTGCTTCGTTTGAGCATTTTTCCGAATACTGCTCCGATATCCTTTCGGTCGAACAGGACCTCCAGAAATGTGACTTCAGATCCCTGCAGAACATCGATTATTTCCGGCTTATAGACCAAAAAATCATCAGCGAACTGGTTCGCTCGGTTGCCGACCGAACAATCAGCGCCGGTGAATGCGCCATGATTGTCCGCAACCGGAGGCAAAGCCACTGGTATGAGGAGTTTCGGGACCTGTATGAGGCAGTGGAGTTTGCCGCCCAATTTATCCACACCCTTAATGAACTGGATATGCGCATGGATACCTTGTCTAACGGGATAGAGCGTTATACCAGTTCCTGGTATCGCCTGGATCAGCTCTATAGAAAATTTATTTACCATTCCCGGTTTTTCGGGATGACATCACTTCTTGAACTGCTTTCCACCCAGACAGAGGACCTCTATACCAATAATTTCCTGTTGCCGTTAAATGACGGCTGGCAGCGGATCGTTGACACTTGTCAGAACTGGTCAGCCTTTCCTCATGTCCAGCAAAAACAGTTTTATGAAAGTTACAACAAGCCCTTCTTGAGTAAGAATAAAAAGGTTTTTGTTTAAACAAAAATTCTGATGAGAGTGGCTTTCATAAGAATGTATAATGACGAACGCAACC
>CAZDYX010000313.1:1911-4654 GCA_964509775.1 uncultured Desulfobulbia bacterium
TTGTCTCTGATGCGCTTCGTTTTGAAATCGCTGATGAGCTCCTCGGCCTCATTCGTCGGGAAGACCGTTATGATGCCGAACTTAGCCCCATGCTCGGGATGCTTCCCAGTTTCACTCAACTAGGGATGGCCGCTTTATTGCCGAATAACAGTATCTGTTTTGCTGAAAAATCAGCCAACGTGCTGGTAGATGACTTGAGCACACTTGGCACAGCAAGCCGCCCCAAAATTCTGGATAAAGCTCTTCCGGGAAGGGCAAAGGCCATGCGGGCCGATGAATTGCTAGGGCTCAATAAAGACGAATGCCGCAACCTTTTCCGGGAGAATGACCTTGTCTATATCTACCACAACCGCATCGATGCCGCGGGTGACAAAAAGGAATCTGAAGAGCGGGTGTTTGAGGCGGTTGAAGATACCCTGCAGGAATTGATTAAAGTCGTCAAAAAGCTTGCAGGCGCCAATGTCACCAATATGTTCATCACCAGTGACCATGGCTTTATCTACCAGAACCGGCCGATCGATGATTCTGATTTTACCGATGTCGCGGCTATAGGGGACGAGATCTATCATCAGGATAGGCGATTTGTGCTCGGGAAAGGCCTGCAACCACAAAAGAGTCTGCGCCATTTCAAGGCGAATGAGTTAGGACTTGCCGGTGACGTTGAGATCCAGATCCCCAAATCAATCAATCGGCTACGGCTGAAAGGCTCCGGCAGCCGATATGTCCATGGCGGGGCCTCGCTGCAGGAATTGGTTATCCCGGTTCTTAAAATAAATAAAAAGCGCCAGAGTGATGTTGCCAACGTCAATGTCGATATCCTGCGGAGCGGCAGTTCAATCATCACCTCTGGCCAGGTGTCGGTGGCCTTCTATCAGACTGAGCCGGTAACGGATAAGAAACGGCCCAGGACTTTACGGGCTGGAATCTACACCCAAGATGGTGAACTTATTTCCGACTGTCATGAACTGATCTTTAATTTTATTTCGGAAAACCCAAGAGAGCGCGAGATTCAGTTCCGTTTTCTCATGACCAAGAAAGCTGATGAGGCCAATGGCCAGGATGTTACCTTACGGCTTGATGAGCCACTGCCGGGAACGACACATTCCCGTGAATATAAATCTGTATTCTATACGTTGCGGCGGTCATTTACCAGCGATTTTGATTTTTAAGGGACGACAGATATGAGTGAACTTGACCAGAAAGCAAACGAGCACTTCCCAGGACTGGTCGTAAGAAAAGACCTGGTGAAGATTGTCAAAGGCAATGCCATTGTCCCGACCTATGTTCTTGAATATCTGTTGGGACAATATTGTGCCACTTCGGATGAAGCGAGCATCAAGACCGGCATTGAGACCGTCAAGGAGATCCTGCGTAAACACTATGTCCATAGAAATGAGGCGGGCTTGGTCAAATCAATTATCAAGGAAAAGGGCAGGCATAAAGTTATCGATAAGATCAGTGTCGATCTGAATGACAATGCTGGCACCTATGAAGCATCCTTTTCCAATCTTGGTATCCGCAAGGTGCTGGTGGCGGCAGATACGGTCAAAAAATACCCTAAGCTTCTGGTAAGCGGGGTTTGGTGTATTGATGAGCTGGAGTATGATAATCTTGACGATCCGAAAGCCTGTCCCTGGAAAATGGAATCCATCAAGCCAATCCAACTTTCCCACTTCGATTACGATGGGTATCTTACGGCCAGAAAAAAATTTACCACAGACGAGTGGATTGGCCTGCTCATGCAGAGCATTGGATTTAATCCTGAGATGTTTGGCAAACGGAGCAAACTGTTTCAACTGGTGCGACTTATCCCCTACTGTGAACGGAATTATAACCTGATAGAGCTTGGCCCCAAGGGTACGGGCAAATCCCATATCTATTCGGAATTTTCACCGCATGGCATCCTAATTTCTGGCGGCGAAGTGACGGTGCCTAAGCTCTTCGTGAATAATAACACCGGAAAGCTCGGACTGGTCGGTTATTGGGATGCCGTGGCCTTTGACGAGTTCGCCGGTAAAAAGAAACGGCCCAATAAAGCTCTTGTTGACATCATGAAGAATTATATGGCCAACAAGTCCTTCTCGCGGGGGATTGAGACCTTAGGGGCAGAAGCATCGATGGTTTTTGTCGGCAACACCCAGAACCCCCTTCCCTACATGCTCAAGCATAATGACCTCTTTGATGAGCTGCCTGAAGCCTATCATGATTCGGCCTTTCTTGACCGGCTCCATTTCTATATCCCAGGCTGGGAAGTGGACATTATCAGAGGAGAAATGTTTTCGGAGGGATATGGGTTTGTAGTCGATTATCTGGCCGAGATCCTTCGAACCATGCGCACACATGATTTTTCTCATTTCTATTCCGAACATTTTCCATTGCTAAGCGACATTTCAACCAGGGATCGTGATTCGATTACCAAAACCTTTAGCGGACTAATGAAGATCATCTTCCCACACCAGGAAGCAACGAAGGAAGAAATTGAGGAAATGCTGAAGTTTGCCATTGAAGGGCGGAAACGTATCAAGGACCAGTTAATGCGTATTGACCAAACCTATGAGCCGGTCAGGTTTGGATACAAAGCTCAAGAACAGGATAAAACCTGTCTTGTCAAGACATTAGAGGAGACACAGTATCCACAGTATTATTATCAAGGCAACACGCCACCAGAGGAATCTGGAGAGCCTGAGCTATAGCTATCCAGAAAAGTTTTTTCCGCCGGAGCGTAGTAGGAATGATCTCCCGC
>CAZDYX010000314.1:0-4620 GCA_964509775.1 uncultured Desulfobulbia bacterium
TGGGCTTTGTTACCAAACCGCGTTGCGGTTGTCGGTGAATATCGTAATGGATACTGGCCGAAACGATGATCAAGGCCCTTTGGGGCTATCCGCACAGGTCGCAATTTTGGGGTAACCGTTCTGCGGAGGAATTTTCGCGGGCATCATTTTTATTGACAAGTTCCGCACGCGGATACTATATAAACATCGGACGCCTTGATGAACAAAAGATTCGTCAGGATATCAAAAACCAGCAAGATTAAGGATTATAAGGATTATATTGTGACAAGGTAAGCCCCTTATGGGACCATCAGTATGGAAGCCCTTATAGGGCCCTTAAGCAAGCCACCGGCTATGCCGATGGCCTTATGACCTGGGGACGACACGGATAACACTAAAGTTGGCTTTGCCCGCAACCCAAGATAGTCTGAGCTATTACCCTGAAATCTCCACAGCCGTCATTCCGGGCGAGGCGCTTTTTGCCGAAGACCCGGAATCCAGAACTACACTGGATTCCAGCTAAAAGCATCCCCGTCAAGCGAGGACTGAACAGAGTGCTGGAATGACGAACTAAGAGAAGCTTTTCAATTTTAAATGTTTATCAAAAAAATGCGTCATTACAGGCAGATCAACAACACTTCTTTGTTTTTTCAAACAGGATAAATGGTAAGTCACTAAAGAGAGGTGATCATAATGAGGCGGCACGAGTTTTTCCGGCTGTATGATTCGCCGCTTGTATCCCAAGGATGGCAAAACGAGACACCCTGTCCAGTCATCCTTTGCCTCAACTCCCTTCAGGGCTCTTGTCCTCCCCCGCGCAATGGCTATCAACGCCTTGCCCGTGGCCCCACGCCCCCGCGCATCCTGTTTTCTCCGACCTCCCACCACATACGTCTCCGCCCGCCAGAACAAAACCAGAAAGTTGATCACGCCCCGACCGAACCATTGCCCGACGCAGTTTGTGAAGCCACTGCTAAGCTCTTTCGTAACATCCCAGACCCAGGACGCGATGAAGGCCCAAGGCATTGCTCCCGTCCTTCCGGCTTGTATAAGCCAGAAAACTTTTGACTGTCGAGTTCCAGGCAGCAAGGCCTTAAAATCTATTTTTCAGCGGAACTTCTGCTGAGGCAGAGTGCATAATGCATAAAGATCACAAGTATTACACCAGGCTTAAATTTTACCATATCCTGGTGATTATTTTACTCTCCGTTATTCCCATGCTGGCGGTGGGATGGAACGCGACGGAATACTACGAGAGATCCATCTTGGATGACGCAACTGCCAGCGCGCAGCGGGTCGTGGAAAACCGCAAGCAGACAGTCTCTCTCTTCCTCAATAACCAAAGGGACGTACTCCTCAGTCTCGTCAAACTGTTCCCTCTTAAAGATCTCCGCCATCAGGAAAATCTGGAACGGGTTTTCTCCGCTGTTAGCAACAGCGGGGTCATCGTCGACTTGAGCGTAATCAATGCCGAGGGCGAACATCTCGCCTATGTGGGGCCTTACACGCACAAAGTGGCCGGCAAGAACTTCGCAAAGACGGACTGGTTTCGGGAGGTTATGGAGAACAGAGCCTACGTCAGCGACGTATTTATGGGCTATCGGGAGATTCCCCATCTGATCGTGGCGGTGACCGACCCCCTCAAGACCTGGATCCTACGAGCCACGATCAATTCGGAGATCTTCAACTTTCTGCTTCAAGCCGCGAGAATGAGCCCCGCGACCGACGCCTTCATTGTCAACAAGAATGGAGAATTCCAAACCCCGAGTCTAATTGGAAAAGACAAAATCGATGCCGTCGAGTTCGAACAGTTGGTTTATCACGAGGGCACTCAGGTCAAAACGATCGGTGATACTCTCTATGTGACCTCCTGGCTGAACAATGGGCATTGGATGTTCATGGTGGAAATCAATATCCCCTCTCATCTCAAGACCTATTACGAGGCGAAGCATTTTAACTTTTTGGTCGTGATTGTTACCTCCCTCTTTATCATATTCCTGGGTATCTTTACCATTCGCTTCCTGGTCGACAGAATCGAGGCGGCCGACCGCGAAATGATAGCCCTCGACGATCAACTGGCCCAGGTGCAAAAAATGGCTATGATCGGGAGACTTGCGGCCAGTGTCGCCCATGAGGTCAACAACCCCTTGCAGATGATTGGCGATCAGGCGGGCTGGATTGAAGAACTGCTTGTCGAGGAAGAGCCGGCGAACATCAAGCACCATTCCGAATACCAGAACTCCGTGGCCAAGATCAAGTTCCACGTCCATCGAGCGGCCAAGGTAACTCACAGGCTTCTTGGTTTCTCGAGGAAGATGGAGCCGGAAAGGTCCCGGGTGCAAATTAATTCCGTCCTGGAAGAAACTCTCTCATATTTTGACAGCGAAACGACCAACAACAACATCAAGATCGAGAAAAACCTACAGGCTGACCTGCCGGTTACCATGAGCGATACCTACCAACTGCAACAGGTATTTATCAATATCATCAACAATGCCTTTGACGCGATGAACAAGAACGGCTGCCTGGATATCACGACCACGGTAAGCGGACGCCACATTCTGGTACAAATTAGAGACACGGGGCCAGGCATCAAACCGGAAAATATCAAAAAAATCTTCGACCCATTTTTTACCACCAAAGAACTGGGAAAAGGGACTGGGCTGGGACTGCCAATCTGTTACAACATCATGCAAAGACTAGGAGGTACGATTTCGGTAAGAAACCGTATAAATGGTGGCTCCCTCTTTACGGTGAACATACCGATTGTCACGGACGTGGAGAGCGCCTAGGGCATCGGAAAAGGAGCAAAGAGATGGCGGGCTTCAAGATATTGGTCGTGGATGACGAAAAAGAATTCGTCGAAATGACGGTGAAGAGGTTGATTAAGCGGAAGTTCGTCTGCGAGGCCGCACACAGCGGAGAAGAGGCGGTCGAACTGATCAAGGTCGGCGACTTCGACGTCGTTCTTCTGGATGTCAAGATGCCGGGCATGGACGGCATGCAAACTCTCAGGGAAATCAAGCGAATCAAGCCGCTTGTTGAGGTGGTGATGCTGACCGGCCACGCCTCAGAGGAGTCGGGGATCGAGGGGATGAATCTAGGGGCATTCGATTATCTGAAGAAGCCCATAGAGATTGAAGCGCTGATTGAAAAATTGACAGATGCCTATGAGACGAAGGTGATCCAAGAAGCGAAAATTGATGCATTCGTAAAAAGTCGTCACCCCGGTGAAAATTCAGTTTAATACCCCCTTGAGGGGTACCGGGGTGACGAGTATACTTAACTTATTGAAAATACTGGATTCCGGCTTTTCCCCGTCAAGCGAGGACTAAACAGAGAGCCGGAATGACGAAAAACGAGGAATTTCGACTTTTTACAGACCATCAAGTGTTTTTTTTGAGTTTTTTCGTGGTCCCGGCGGTGGTGCGATCTCTTGCAAGTCGCGCCCGCTCGATTTTTGCCTCCTGAATGGCCTTCCGTTCATAGGCATCGGCGAGCTTTTCGACGAGCGGCTCAAGCTCCATCGGCTTCATGAGGTAATCAAAGGCCCCGAGCTTCATGCCCTCGATCCCCGACTCCACTGAGGCGTGGCCGGTGAGCATGATCACCTCAGTCAGGGGATTGAGCCGTTTGATCTCGCACAAGGTATTAATGCCGGCCATGCCCGGCATTCTGACGTCAAGCAGGACCACGTCAAAGCTCCTCTGCCTTAGAAGCTCCAAGGCCAGCTCGCCGCTCTTTACCCCTTCGCAATCGAGATGGCGTTTACGCAAGCGCTTGACGATGGTCTCTAAAAAATCATTCTCGTCGTCCACCACCAATACTGAAAATCCTTTCATAACTTAAGTTTCCTTTGAGTTTGTTTTTTTATCCTTCTCCATGAATCGGGTGTCTGGAGCGCAAAACATACGCATTGATTTTTTTGTTGTCAACAAATAGAATCCGGACCTGGATATTTGATAAGATGATACCGCACTTGACCCGACGGTAATTTCTTAACCGGACAATGTTGAATGAAGTGGTTTTAACCTCAGGGAAGCAGGTTATTCGCAAGAAAGATATTGGCGTAATCGTTTTAATTTTGCCGGACCAATCCCACTCACCTGCAATAATTCATCAAGACTTGAAAGCCTTCCCCCCGCCCCCTCACGCCAGGCGATGATGTTTTGCGCCAACCAGGGTCCGATCCCCGGGATCGCCACCAGGGTCTCCTGGTCAGCGCTGTTTACGGGGACTGGTTCAAAAAATAAAAGTCGAAGTCGGGCCGGAAGGCCGGTGCTTTTGGGAGGGACATTATCTGTTAGGACAAACGAGTTGCCTTCCGGGAAAGGATTACCCCCCCCAGGCGGTTCAACTCCCAGCCTCTGATAAAGAAGGCTTACCGAGAGCTTGTCCGGTAGGCGATAGAGACCGGGAACAATGTTTTCACCCGCCAGCCAGACCTCCCGAGTCTTTTGATGCTTTTCAATGCAAGAGGGTCTTCTGTCGGCAGCCGGGGCCGATATTCCCGGAAGAGAACTCGCAAAGATCATGCATCCGATCATCAAGAGGGCCAAGGGCCGCAGATCCCGCCTCTTTCCGTCCGGGTGCAATACAAAAAAGTGAACCATTTACACTAAACCGTTTATCCACTTAACA
>CAZDYX010000315.1:0-4618 GCA_964509775.1 uncultured Desulfobulbia bacterium
TGATCGCCAGGACCGGCCCCCGGGGATCTGAAGGCCAGTCGGTGGGCGGGGCCGGCGCTGAGCTCAGGCCCCATCCGGCAACTTCACAATAGGGTTTGACCCCGCGGGCCTCGGCCTGCGAGAAGGTCTCAAGGCATACCATCCCCGCCCCCTCCCCGACTACCGGTCCGTTTCGCCGGAGGTCAAAGGGATGGGCTCCCTCCGGCCCCCCGTTGGTCGGTGAAAGGGCTTTAAAATGGGTCAGCACTCTAAAAAAAAATTCTGAAATAATATCTACTCCACCGGCAAACATAACATCGGCTCGACCTTGTTTAATCGCAGAAGCGGCGTAGACGATGGCGGTCTCGGCCGAAGCCTCACGGTGATTGATGGTCGAGTTGATCCCCCTGAAGCCCAGCTCGATGGAAGTATGGCCGGCCGGCGCGTTCATTACGGTATTCGGCACCAGAAAGGGACTGGCCATCCCTGGGCCTTCGCTGAAAAGCACTCCGGCAAACTGGGTGGCCACGTCGGTGCTGCCGACGGCGGTCCCTATGATACTCCCCGTCCGATCCCGGTTGGAGACGTTTAGGCTGACCCCGGCATCCTCCAGGGCCATCCTGGCTGAAGCGGATGCCAGAGTGGAAGTCCGGTCCATCTTGCGAAGGTTTTTCACGGAGATGAACGCTCTGGGGTTAAAGTCCGTTACGGCCGCCCCCAGTTTGGAAGCAAAATGGGACGTATCAAAAGTCGTAATCGGGGCGATGCCGCAGTCTCCCCTGAAAAGTCTCTGCGAGAAAGCATCCTTTCCAACCCCTAAGGGAGTGACCAGGCCGACCCCGGAAATGACCACACGATTACACTTTGTAACCGACGGGTTACTCATGGGCAATCCCTCTCGGGGTATACCTTCCCAAAACGAGGGCGGTGTTGTTTCCGCCGAAGGCAAAAGAATTGGAAAGAACGATATGTACCTCCACCTCCCGGCAGCCTTCGGTAACATAGTCCAGATCACATTCGGGGTCGGGTTCGGTCAGGTGAATCGTCGGAGGAATAAAATGATGAAAAATCCCCAGAACGCAAGCCACTGCTTCGATGGCGCCGGCCGCCCCCAAGGTGTGGCCCGTCATCGATTTTGTGGAACTCACCGGGATGTGATAGGCCCGTTGGCCGAAAACCGCCTTGATCGCCCTGGTTTCTACAGGATCGTTGGCAGGAGTGGCCGTGCCATGGGCATTGATATAGTCCACCTGCTCAGGGGCTACACCGCTGTCCTGCAAGGCGGCCTCTATACAGCGCGCGGCCCCGGAAGCCTGGGGATCCGGAGCGGTCATATGGTAGCTGTCGCAACTCACCCCGTATCCGAGGACCTCCCCGTAGATGCGCGCTCCCCGCTTCTGCGCCTGGCTTAAGGCCTCCAGGATCATGATGCCGGCACCTTCGCCGAGAGAGAGTCCCTGCCGGTTTTTGTCGAAAGGCTTGCAATATTCGGGGTCCACCGCCTTAAGTGCGTTAAAAGCGGCGTAAGTAATCCGGCAAAGGGGTTCGGCCCCGCCGGCGATAACAGCGGTTGCCGTCCCCTCCCGGATTAGATCACTGGCATACCCGATGGCCGTGGCGCCGGATGAACAGGCGGTCATGAAGGTGGTTTTGGGTCCCATGAGCCCTAAGTTTGAGGCGATCCGGTCCGCGGAAGAGGCGCAGCAAAAAGCAGAAAAACGCGAATACCGGACGCCTTTACCTCTGCCCTTGAGATATTGGCGATAGGCCTCCTCGCCTTCCAGCATGCCGCCGGCCCCGCCGCCGATAACAACGCCGGTATCCGCCTTAAGGACTTCCGGAAAAGGGAAAAGTCCCGCGTCGCTCAAGGCCTCCAGCGCAGCCGCCATGGCCATGCGGTCCGAACGAGACATCCGCTTTAATGAGAATTCCGGCGGGATCCTCTCGGAGGGGACAAAATTTTTAACTTCCCCGCCGGTCCGGGTTCTGAAGTCGATCGTATCAAAGACCTTGACCGGTCCGATGCCGCATACCCCTTGCCTTAGAGCTGCGCTGAATTTAGACGCACTCCCGGCGATGGCATTGATGGTTCCCAGTCCGGTGATGACGACTCTTTCTCTTTCCATAAAAACGCATTAGTACGAATTGATTAATACGCCATGGCTTCGACCACTTCGGGGTCGGTCATGACGGCAATAATTATTAAAGGATGGTCATGCCAATGTCAAGTCATGTTTGGTTGTTGACAGGCACTCCCTTTCCCCTTAATATTGGTCTACCCGTAATCGAAGGAAATAAGCCCTTTTTTAGCAAAATGATTCCCGGTTTCGATTCTTCCAATCTCAGAGAGGCTTCCGGTCCCTGGTTAGGGATCGATCGGCTTCAGTCGGCCTGCCTTGGGATGATCCTTTTTAACATTGAAGATCTTTTCCTCCAGGAAGAGGTTCTCTGCACGCCTCGTGAAACAACCCGGCTTGAAAATATGGGACCCAAGAGGCGGAAGAGCTTTATGGCCGCCCGGGTAGCCTTGAAGGAACTGGTCCGCCATCTCGGCCTGGTAGAAATAACTCAACCGGACCGAACCATTGAAACCCTTGGACCTGATGACCAACGGCCCTGCCTGGCGGAAAGTGGATTATATTGTTCTGTTTCCCACGACTCCCGGATGGTGGTGGCCGTGGCCCACAATCATCCCATTGGAGTGGATCTTGAAGTGATCTCAAATAAGGCCTTACGAGTCTTAAACTCCTTTTGGGTAGGGGGGGAAAAAGACCTGATTTCGGTTTCCCCTTTGGGCCCGGAACGAGCCGCCACCCTGGCCTGGACCGCCAAGGAAGCCGCGGCCAAGGCCTTGGGGCTTAATCTGGTTCAAGCCTTGAGAGAGATAGAAATGGTCAGGGTGGGCGCGGAAGAGGGCCAGATCAGCTATCACGAAAAGACCTATCCGGTAAGGCATGCCGAAGGGGATGGGCAGGTAATCACCCTGATAACCTGTGACGATCTATAGTTCGAAAATACTGTTCAAGGTTCAATGTTCAAAGTTCGAATAAACCCCTTTTCACGCTTCGTCACTGCCCACTTCAGGCGGGGCATGACGGTTTAATACGAAAATAAGGCTCGAGTGGAATTCCTTATTCCCTTCACTTGAATCCTTGACCCCTCGAATCCTTTTTTTGACTAAATCCGCACCTCCCGCCGGAACCTCTCTGAGCCCACGATAAATTTCACTGTGGTGAAAGAACCCAAAATTGTGCCCAAAATACCTGGGGACAACACATTCTGGCCGGCCAAAAAGAGACCTCGCAAAGAGGACCGATTCAACAGTGCGGCCGAAAGCATCTGGTCGCTCGAACGCATTACGCCGTAGGCCGACCCTTCGGGACTGTTGACCCAATCACGGATGGTCAAAGGCGTATAGATGTCGAGGATCTGCAGCCCGTGGAAGGGGCCCATAATCTTTTCTATTCTCCCAATGATTCCATGGGCCAGATCGACCTTCTTTTTGATGTAATCCGGACCGCGCTGGCCGGAGCGGGTCTGCCCCCAGTCCGACCATAATTCGTTATGGCCGGAGGTGATCAGTGTTAGCAGGTTTTGCCCCGGTGCGTCGCTGGAGCGCAATTGCAAGAAGATCAGATCCCGGAGGCCGCCGTTGGGATCGGCCTGTATCGCGTACAGGTTGTGTGAAATTTCGGGATGCCGCTCGGCCGGCACCAGGGCATGCACCGCCATCATGCCGGCGGTATCCTTTAACCCCAAGATCCGCCGACGATAGGAGGCTTTAACGACGTCGGACTCCAGTAACGCAATCACCCCCTTGGGGTGGATGGCGCCAACAACGATGGAGGCGTCAAGGATTTCACCCGAATCCAGGGTGACACCCCGGACGTGGCCGTCGACCGTTCGGATGCCGGCTACCGTTTCTCCGGTACGCAAGCTTCCTCCCAGGGATGTCAGGCGTTGAGCGCAGACGTCAGCCATGATCGCTCCCTGCCCCCTTAGTCGCCAGGCAGACAACAGGTAGCTGGCCAGGGTCATGGTGTGATAGAACTGAGGACACACCGCGTGAGGCACACCGATCAAGACTGACGGCAGGCCGAAGACTGCCCGCAGCCCCGGAGAACAGCCGATTTGGTCGAAAATCTTCCCCAGCGGCTCGGCTTGATCGAACCAGTCCTCGGGTATTTGATCGGAATATAGAAAAGACAGCCGGTCAAATTGGTCGGCGCTACGACGCAACATGTTCATCAAAGCGGCCACTTGTGTTCTTTGGGTCGGAAAGGCGGCGTTTAAACCGGCTTCGTAAGCTTCAAAACCGGTGGGCACATCGAAACGTTCGATCCCAAGATGGTTGTCGGTGAAAAGATACCGATCCACCGGCCCGTTGACCCCCATCCGAATAAGCGGAAGATGATCCGTAATGTCCAGAAAATCGAAACAACGGCGTAGAATCTGGCCGTGGTCCAGGGCGCCCAGGTAATGCAGGCCGACGTTGCACTGCACCCCCCGGCGGACGTAGCTGCGCATCATCCCGCCGGGTTGTCGATTCTTCTCGATGACGGTGACATCAAAACCGAGTTTGGCTAAAATGATGCCCGTGCTCAGGCCGCCGATACCGGAGCCGATGACCAGGACCTTT
>CAZDYX010000316.1:0-4608 GCA_964509775.1 uncultured Desulfobulbia bacterium
ATAACTTGTTCTTTGGTAATTTGTTCCATATTTTTAGATTATTTTTATATTAACGTGGCTACATCAAGGATTAAGGCGGGCCGACCGTCACCGAGTAAGGTGACACCCGCAAAACCTTTGGATTGCTTGAGCGTTCCCTTCAGGGGCTTGACCACAATGTCTTGTTTGGAAAGTAGTTCATCAACCATTAAACCCACCAGCGCCGGGCCGGCAACGCTACCCAGCAGATCCTCGCGTTTGGCAATCACCATGAGCTCCGCGCCCGTTTTATTTTTTTGTGCCTCTACCTCTTCCTCGCTCAAAAATAAGCCCATCCGCTTTTTTTGTATGCCAAAAAGTGTATCCAGGCGCACCATGGGAATATCTTCCCCTTCAACCATGGCGACTTCTTGATCAAGCGCTTTCTTGATATTTTGCGCGGTGACTCTGACCGAACGATCCATCGCAACAAAGGGAATGGCAAAGGTTTGATTGGACACCCGCACAAGGAGGGCTTGGATAATCGCAATCGTGAGGGGCAACTGCATGCGGAACATGGTTGCGCCGGTGGCGCTCGGCGACTCAATGGTGACCCTGCCTCCCAAGGATTCTGTGACGGATTTCACGATAGAAAGCCCTACCCCGCGTCCTGATGTTTCCGTAACCTTGTCTTTTGTGGAAACACGATAGAGGAGATTTTGGAGTTCAGGTTGTAGGTTGTAGGTTGTAGGTTGTAGGTTTTTTGTGTATTCAGTCCTTTTTTCATTGCTTATAATTCCTCGTTTCACTGCTACATCTACCACCTTTTGCCAGTCAATCGGCCGGCCCTCATTGATGACTTCAATAATGACTTTGTCGCGCTCTCTTGTGGCGTTCAGTTGTATGGTTCCTGTTTTCTCAATTCCATGGTCAACCGCATTTCGTAAAAGATGAATGAGCGGTTCTCCCAACCGATCAATAACGGTCCGATCAAGTTCAATATCCTGCCCTTTAATCTGGAAGTCAACCTCTTTATTTTGGACGTGAGCCAAGTCCCGCATCATACGCGGAAAGCGTTCAAATAATTGCCCCAGTGGCACCATACGAGCTTGCGTTACATTCAGTTGTAATTCGGAAATCAATCTACTAAACACCTCACTACTGCTCTCGCATTCCGTAACATCCAGTTTTTTGTCAGGTCTTTCTTTGCCGCGTCGTACGATCTCACTTAGTCGCATTTTTTCCACCAGCAATTCCTCGGTCAGGTTCATCAGTTTGTCCAGGGTTGCCACATCCACTTTGATCGCCTCAATCGGAGCGATACTATCCGGCTTTTGGGCTAACTCGATGTTGCTTTGCTCCTGCGGTTCGGCAGCGTTTCCTTGTTTTGTCGCGCCTGCCGGCTTCGAAATCAATCCTTCCAACTTCTTTATCAACGCCTGTGTGCTCGGCTCATCCCCACCCTTTTTCACGGAAGAAATCGCTGTACTGAACATGTCCACCGCAGCAAAAAGTGTCTCAATTGCCACAGGGGAAAGCGGTCGTTTCTTGGTCCGCACTTCTTCGAACACATCTTCCATCGCATGCGCAAGATGCGACATTTCCATGAAGTTCATCGCGGCGGCCGAACTTTTCAAGGTATGCGCCGCGCGCATGGCGTCCGTGGCAAAGGTGCTATCACCTGGCTTTTTTTCTAAAGCCAAAAACGCAGTGTTTAAAGCCGCAATTTTCTCGTCTGCTTCCGCAAGGAAGAGTTTTTTGTATTTTTCTGTGTTATTGGCCATAGATTCGACTTCGCTCACTACAAGTTTAACAATTCAACAATCTTCGCAGGTATCTTACCTAGTGGGAGTATCGCGTCTGCTAACCCGGCTTCCGCTACTTCCCTGGGCATGCCAAAAATCGCGGCTGACTCTTTACTTTCAGCAATGACGCGCCCGCCAACTTGCTTAATCGCTTTCGCGCCGATGAGTCCATCGTTGCCCATCCCGGTAAGAATCACCCCAATCACGCCCGGACCGAAGTGGTCTACCGCGGAAATCATTCCCATATCGATGGAAGGCGAAAGACCACGCGATGCATGCAGAAGGCGCACGCGCGGGCCAGGGCTTTCAAAGAAAAAATGGTGATCCCCTGGCACAATATACACATGATCTGGTAAAATCATTTCTCCCTCTTGCGCCTCAGTAACTACTATGCCGCAGAGATTGGAGAGACGCCTTGCAAAAGGCGTCGTAAATGTCCCCGGCATATGCTGAATCACAATAATCGGTACTCCAATAGTTTTTGGAATCGCGCACAGGAGATTTTCAAGCTCACCGGGACCGCCCGTGGACGCGCCAATGACAATAACTTTTTTCATGCGAGTGCTTTCTTCACGGCCTCTATGACTTGGGCATTGTCAAAGGGCTTCACAATGTAGTCCAGCGCGCCGAGTTTCTTTGCTTCTTCAATCATTTTTTCTTGGCCAACCGCGGAAATAATCACCACTTTGGCGGCGGCGCCAATCTTTTTAAGAACTTCCAGGCCATCAACGTTTGGCATGATAATATCAAGCAGTACCAGATCGGGTTTTTCCGCGGCATACTTTTCCATACATTCCTTACCATCCGCGCATTCCGCCAGATCTGTATATCCCGCGCCCCGAAGGATATCTTTGAGCACATTTCTCATGAACTGCGAATCGTCTGCGATGAGTATTTTCATATATTTGTCTGTGTCATCCCCGCGAGGCGGGGATCCAGTAAATAAAAGGATTTAATGGGGTCTAGATTCCCGCCTCCGCGGGAAAGACAACTAAGTTGTAACCTTTTTGTCTGTTGGTGTTGTCGTTTCTTTAATGGTCTCTTGGATAACCGTGCCGAACTGCTGTAGCTCTTTTTCTGAAAGCATCTTCGGGATGTCAAGTAAAAGGAGTAGTCGTGCCGCTGTTGCGGTCTCTCCTGTCCCGGCAGATTCTTTCCGTGTTTCCCCTTCGAGCACTACCACGCCCTTTAAATAATCAGCGTGTATTTTTGATGTGATGAGCCCCGGAGTCTGCTTGATGCTTGTGGTCGGCACACGCAGTACTCCAGTCACTTCATCAACGAGGATTCCAAAAACGGTATTTTCCACCTCCACAATGATAATGTGCTGGGGCGTGGCTTCATGATCCCTTTTCAAGGAGAAGCGTTTTTCAAGATCAACCACAATCACGATCTGTCCGCGCACATTCAAAATACCGGCGATAAAGGCGGGCGCGCCCGGAATCGGGACAATTTCTCGAATTTTTATAATCTCGCGCAGATCGCCGATCCGAGAGGCAAATTCTTCCTTATCAAGCTCAAAACTGACCAGCTGTATCGTCTCGACCATTTTTTCTTCTTTACGACCGGCTTGGGCAGCCACTTCTTGGATGACTTGTTTCGTGGTATCGGTTGGCATAGACTTAGCTTTTTAGCTTTTTAGCTTGTAGCTTTTTAGAAATTTCCCCCGCATCCGTCTCGGCTGATACTGCACTTTCCGCTGCGCTTTCACTATATGTGCTATAGCCACCTGCCATTTTTTGCGGAAGTGTAAAAATCGCCAAGGAGGTACGAAGTTGCTTCGCGCTTGCCGCCATCTCTTGCGCGCTCCCAGCCACTTGCTGAATGGCAGTCACTTGCTGAGAAATCGAGATCGTCATCCCCTGCGCTGCCGTTGCGGACTGCTCGGAAATCACGGCCACTTCATCGACTGATTTTGTCACTTGCTGGGCGCCGGAGGTTTGCTGTGCAGAGGCGGTAGCAATCTGCCCGGCAGCGGCAGAAATCTGCTGGGCGCCGGCAGTGATTTGCGCGAGAATCGCTAGGGCCTGATTGACAATTTTTGTACTATCCGCCACCTGGTCCACTGCTGTACCTAGTGACACCAATGATTCAGCAGCGGATTTTCGTACGGCGCCCACAATGCTTCCCACTTTGACGGTTGACTGCTTTGACCCTTCCGCCAGTTTTCGGATTTCATCTGCCACGACCGCAAACCCTCGTCCTGCCTCGCCCGCACGTGCGGCTTCAATGGCGGCATTCAGAGCCAAGAGATTTGTTTGATCGGCAACATCATTGATGGTTGCCGTAACGCCCACCACCTCTTCTGCTCGTTCATCCACTATTTTTACAATCGCCACATTCGCTTTGGCAAGATCGTCAATCGCCTTCAAACGGTCAGCGGCGGTCTGCCCGGCTTGCGTACCTTGAGCAGCCAGCTCGGCTGCCTTGATGGTTGACTCGGCCGCTACTTTTGCGCTCGCGGATACCTGCGCCACTCCTTCCGACAAGGCAGCGACGATCTTTCGAGTTCCCTCAAGCTTTTTTGATTGCTCTTGAGAACCGGTTGCCACTTGTGCCACGGTAGCGGCGGCTTCTTGAAGCGCTTTGGTTACTTGCGCCGCAGCCACAGCCACTTGCGTTGAGGACGTTGCTACAATATCGGAAACCTGTCGCGCCGAACCAAGCGTCGTTCCCAAATCGTCAACCATTTTGTTAATAACCTCTTTAATCGTGAGAATTTCCCCCCTCACTTCAACCGTGATCTTCTTTGTCAAATCACCACCGGCAACGGCGCTGGCAACCTTTGACACATCGCGAAGCTGAAGCGTAAGGTTGGCTGCCATGGCGTTCACATTGTCGGTCA
>CAZDYX010000317.1:0-4591 GCA_964509775.1 uncultured Desulfobulbia bacterium
CGTCAAGGTACTTATCCCGTTTATCGGGGTTAGGACTTTCTTAAATGATCCGTCTGTTCATTTTCCTTGGTTTTTTGCTGCTGATTATTGATGTTCACTCCTTTGTCTGGGGTAACCCCGGCCATGGTTCAGAGGGTTTGCAGCCGGAGGGACAAGGCACGGAAGCCCCCGTGCCCAAGCGGCAGATCGAGGTCCTGGGCGAGCAGCCAGGTCCGGTCTGGAAGAAGAAATGGGATGAGGCAAGAAGGCTGGTGCGCGAAGGGGATTATGCCGCGGCCAGCAAGCTCTATCAGGAGACCCTGGCGCTTAAACCCGATCTTGAGGAGGTGGAATGGGAACTCGTCCGAGTTTATATGACCTTGCAGGATTGGGATAAGGCGGCAGAGCTTACGGAGATGTTACATGAGGCGGACCCGGACCGATTAGACTACCTAATAGCCCTTGGCGGGCTTATGTATAAGAAGGGCCTTTTCCGTCGGGGGCTTGATCTTTTTTCGCAGGCCCTGGTCATCCATCCGGATGATATCACGTCATTACAGGGAGTGACCGAGGGGTTGCTTTCCTTGGGCGAGAAGGACAAGGCCTTACCTTTCCTGCTCAAACAGGCCCAACTTTTTCCCGATGATGCCTTCGTCCGTCAACGTCTGGCCCGCATCTATTATGAACAGGGGCGGTATGCCGATGCCTGGCCTTATCTTCTTAGCCTTTCCACCAACGAACATCCCGATTTCGCCTCTGTTTTGATGGCGGCCAGGGTCTCTCAGTTTCTTGGTCAAGAAACACTGACAATAGAAAGCTGGCAACACCTGCTTAAGATTGATCCTGCCAATCTTGAGGCCCACAAGGCGCTTGCCGACTATTATGAAAAAAAGGCGATGCCTAAGGAGACCCTTCCTCATTTATTGGCTATTCTGAGGCTGGAGCCTGAAAACAACGAATTGCTTCAAAAGATTGGGTATATGCTTTTGGCCGACGACCAGGGAGAGAGGGCCTTATCCTTTTTCGAGCGGTATCTTAAACAGAATCCCAATGACCGGGGGGTATTACAGACCGTCCTAGAGATTAATCTTGCCTTCGGCGGGGATAGGGCATTAACCGCCTATGAAAGATATTTCGGTGTGGAACCTATCCCGGACCCCAAACATCTGCTTCATGCGGCCCGGTTATATGATACTGCCGGCAGGTACCGGGAGGCCGCGGCTCTCTACAAACAGATCCTGGATAGAACCCCGGATAATATCTTGATACTTGAGGCCCTGGGAAAGGACCTGCTGGCATTGGGAGAGGATGCTTTGGCCTTGCCGATATGGAAAAGGCTTGCCTCTCTTTCTTCCGGACGGGTGGACATTCACCGCACCATCGTTGCCCTGCTTACCCGGCTGGGTCAACAGGATGAACTGCTGCCAATGCTTGAGGCCATACACTCACTTGATCCTGCCGATAACAAGACTACCTTTACCCTGGCGATTTTCTATCGCGAGCAGGGGGCATTTGCCCGGAGCCTCGCCCTCTTTGACGCCTTAAAAAACCTGGAACCTAAGGAGGCGGATTTCTATTGGGAGCGGGGGCGGCTTTTTGAAAGCTTGAACCGGCCGGCCAGCGCCCTTGCCGACTACGAGCAGGCCCTTAACAAGGGATATATAACCCTTAAGTTGCGGCTTAGTTGTGTTAAACTGGCAAGCAGGATCGGCCGTCTGGCCCGGGTGCAGCATCATCTAACTCTCATAAACCAGGATTTCCTGGCGACCATTGAGGGCCGTCTGCTCCTTGCAAAAATATGGAGCGAGATGGGGTTTTCCCGGGAGGCGCAAGAGATTTATCAGGAGGTTATCGACGCTAAAGGCAGAGACCGGAATGGGGAAAAGAGGGCGGCCTGGCTCGGTATGGCCCAAGGTTTTCGGCAGGAGGGGCGAAACTATGAGGCTGAACAGGCCTTGCGGATGATTCTTGTCCATGAAAGATCGGATATGTCCGCCCTGGTGGGTCTCTTTGAACTCGCCCTTGCAAAAGGACAGCTTGAACCGGCGGAATTCTGGTTTTCTCGGATTGCCTTATCCGGAGATGAATCAGACGTTTGGCAGTATGAGTCCGCTCTTTTGGCCGCCAAAAAACAACCAGGAAGGGCGGTCAAGATCTGCCAAGGCCGTTTACAATCATCTTCTTCGGGAGGAAAATTATGGTCCGAAATTCAATCGACCCTGGCCAAATTTCTGGCCCAGGATGGCAGGTGGGAGGAGGCGGGAGGGGTTTATCAGGAGATTCTGGCCCGGGATGAGGATTGCCTGGCCGCCTGGGTGGGGCTCGCAGACGTCTATGAACATCTTGGCCGGCCGGAGGAGGCCAAGAAAGTCGGGTTACAGGCCTTTACCAAGGCATCAAGCGACCCCGGATTACTGCTGGAACTTTCTGGGCTTTATCAGGCAGAAGGACGGTATCGGGAGATGCTTTTTATCGTTGCCGAGTTTTTGGACCGGGTGCCGGATTCTTTAAAGGGCCATCTTCTCCTGGCCAGTGCCAAGGAGGGGGAGGGTAATCTCAAGGAGGCCCTCGCTGTCCTTAGGTCTATCGATGCCGAGTACCCGGATAATTCCCAGGTCCGGACCGCCTTGATCCGGCTATTGTTTCGAACCGGCCGGTTTGCCGAATCACTCGAACGAAGTATCGCTTATCTGGCTAACGACCCGGAGCGGCCGGATATCTTGCAGTCTATGGCCAGAAATCTCTGGGCCTTGCATCGACAAAATGAGTCTATATCCGCCTATAAGGCCTTTCTTGATCCGGACATAAGTTCGGTGCTTTCTCAAGTTCTGGAGGAAAGGAACCTGCCAAGACCGTTCCCGTTGCCGAAGAGACGAACATTTTTAGAGGTTGTTACCTTTTCCAAGGGCAATGAAGGGGCTTGGGTGGACGCGGTCATGTCTCCTTCATTCCTGTTGGGAGATGATGCCCGTTATAGCCCGGAGTTATATGAAACCATCTCCTCGTGTTATTCCGGGTATCAATGGCAGCGCCTTTTTGCCGCGGAGTTGTCGGCAAGACGGGCGGTGAAGGACCGGGAATACTATCAGGCCGCCAAGGAATTTGAGATCTTGGTGCGGGAGCATCCTCGCGACGAATCGTTGCTTTTCGATCTGGCCGGTCTTTACAGCCGGCTTGAGCGGCTGGGGGATGAGGGGGAGATATATCAGCGGCTTTATAGCCTAAATAACAACTTCCCCGGTCTTGATGAGGCATTGGACCGAAATCAATTAAAACGAAGGCCCAAGGTCCTGGTCGGCTATGGCCTGGAAAGGGATGTGGGCTGGGATGGCCAGAAGGCCATGGAGCGGTCATGGGGCCAGGTTGAATTCCGGACCTCACCCTTGGTGCAAAATGAGTTTGATCTCACCACGGCCAGGATCCGGTACCAATCCACTGAAGATCTTCATTCCCTCCGGACTAAAAGGGCGGTTTTTTCCTGGAAGACCAAGTTGTTTGATCAGATTTCATTGTCATTCGGCGGCGGGCTCGAGGATCCGGAGGAGACCGCCAAACCGGAATATGGCATCTTGGATTGCTCCCTTGCCGGAAAGCTGGGGGATAAGGTGGAGGGCCGAATGGGGTTTGTTCGCGATGTGGTGGCCGATACCTATAACAGTATAGACCGGGGAATTATTCGGGAGAAGACCCAAGGGGAGATCAGCCTTGATCTTACGCCCCGTTGGTTAATCGGAAGTGACCTCGGATACGGAAATTATTCGGATGGCAACCAGATCCAGGAATACACTATCTGGACATCGTTTATCATCTTGCCGGAACCAACCTTTTTGCGATTCCGGTATACCTATGATTTTAAAGATACCCTGCATGGTTCCCGCTCTCAATCGACACCGGACGATGGCCTTGAAGCCTATGTCCATCCCTACTGGACGCCCCAGGACTACTGGGTGAAACAAGCGAGTCTTTTGTTTAAACACTATCTTACCGATATTGACTTTGACCGGGGAATACCTAGGTATTACACGGCCGAGTACGCCCTGGGTTATAACGTCAACGGCCATCTTATTCAAACCGTTGAGGCCAAGCTGTTCATGGAGTGGACGAAACACATCATCGGCGAGACCTCGGCGAAGTTCGCCGACTCCGATACCTTCCGCACCCGGGAGTTCTGGATCGCGGCCACCTACCGGTGGTAAGTGAGGGCCTTGATCATCGTTTCGGCCATTGCCACTTACGATATTCACCGTCAACCGCAACGCGGTTTGGTAACAAAGCCCAAGGTTGGCGCACCGCGCCTACCTTGGGATATCAGTCGAGCCAATCATCTACCCCAACGGGGTTGTGTCCGGATGGGGCCACGAATGATGAAAAGGGACACAACCCCGTTGGGGTAGATTTCGGGAGGGCACGTTACCCAGGGTAGCGCCTTCGGCGTCAACCCTGGGCTGAGAGACGGAATCCCGTTGGGATTCTCGGGACCCGTTCTTTTGGGCCTTGATCATTGTTTTGGCCAATGCGGGGCAGGGTCTCCCTGCCCTGAAATCCAGGGCGCGGTCGCCGCGCCCCTATCGACAAAAATGTCTATTACGCGGTTCAATTGGATTTGCGGTCG
>CAZDYX010000318.1:0-2543 GCA_964509775.1 uncultured Desulfobulbia bacterium
ACGAAACTTGCGCTTCCCAGGAAAACCTGACCGACAAGTTTTTCCCAAGGCCGCCATTGATCCACCAAGCCGTCGGCAACAAATTTACGCGCTGCCGGGCGGTAGCTTTTTTCTCGGAAAATTGCCCCAGCATCCAGTCGATTGTCAGGTAATCCGGTGCCGTGCCGGCATAGGCTGTATTTTTATAACTGCTCCACTTCCATTCATCAGGTCTTGACACCATGCCGGCTCGAACCGGATTAAGAACTACATAGCGACACATCAAGCAGATGACTTTCCTTTTCCACGAGAATTGCTTTCGCCCCTGGAAAACATGGCCCACTTTTTGGTGGGATGATGATCTGTCGGATGCACGGGGTGCCTTCAAGTTTTATCAGGCCGGACGGGCAGAAACCGGACTTTCCCGGCTGCTTCCGATGTCAGGAGTTTGTGGGGGAAAGAAGCGATGCCCCAACAGTTGACAGGACCATGCTCTACCGGGAGCTTGCCCTGATCGAGAACGAATTGCTGCAGAACAAGCGGCACATAGTGCCAAGGGTGTGAAAAAGATCCTGGCCCGGATGATTCTCGAAGGCCCACCTGCACTGCCTGAGTTCTGTCTGTTTCGTTAGCCTGCATTATTCACGATCCCGGAATCTGGGATTTTCTTCTTGCCACAACACAACCTGCTGACTGACTGAAATTGCTGATTCTCTATTTTGATAGTGAAAGAACAGCGAAGGAATTGTATAGTTTTTGATGCGTTGTATAGGTACTTTTAAATCCAGTGAATCGAATTTCTAAATGTGGGGGTTTTTGAGATGGTGAATTATACTTTTTACATGCCTGGCGAAGAACGATTTTTTTTAAACTATTTTCATCCGCTTGCCATCGCCAGCCTATTGTTCTTATTTGCCATGGGGATATTTTTATCTGATCTGGCCATAGGCGAGTCTTTTCAACAGGCCATCGTCTTTATGGCGCCGCTGTATCTGGTTTATTTTGTGTTCGGCAAACGGCTTGCCTATGAGGTGACTCTCGATTTTGCGGCCCAAAAAATACGCTTTACGTTCAGCGATGAACGGGGCACCCTTGAACAGGATTTTCAGGAGGTGATCCAGGTCAATTTTCAGTACTACCTTACTTTTGTGCTGCCGGATGCCAAAATTATGGTCAAGCGTCCGAAAAATAAAAAAGTAATTTTTCAGATGCTTGAGTCGGTGTTTACGGTGAACAGAGGGATATTTGCTAGCCTCTGAAGGAGGGTGAGGCAACGTCGCTTTATGAGGTTACGCCAGGACCTTCCGGTTTCCTCAGCCTGTACCTTAAGCAAAGCGGGCTGGTGATGTAGGTCGTTCAAAACTAGAAACGGCTGCTCTCTGTCGAAACCATCAGAGGTTGTGGTTCTGTTAAAGTTTTCAGGATTAATTTCAGCCTTTTTTTTCATACATATGAGCCTCTTGCAAAACTAACCCACGGATACCACCTGGTGGATAATTTTGGTGTCATGGCCACAGCATATTGTATGTCCTTCGTAGTTTTGCAAGAGGCTCATATTATACTCTCTTCATTCTCCGGATATTGGACAGTTAAAACTCAATCCTGTCTGTTTCGTTGATTAAAGGGTTTGCGCCCAAAAACCACGGAGTTTGGCGGAGCCATTTGTTCGCAAAAGCAGCACCTTTTTTTCAAAAAAAACCACCAAATGCATCAAGGCAGATCTGCAGGACTGTCTTGATTTCACCCTCAGCAACAACCCCAAGCAAGCATCAGAGCTTTTTCTTTCCAGAAGTAATCAAAACTTGCAACCCGACATTAATTTGATAGGTTGTTGGCATCTATACGTAACACAAGAAAGATAGCCTCCTGTGCATTTCCTCGGGGGGTTACATGATACACAGCGCCGGGATATTCTATTCGCAGAGGACGTGCCATCTCCAAAACAATAGCATTAAATGTTATATTTCAAGACCTGACCCCAGGGGCGCCACAAATGAAGAGGCGTAAAATCTATGGTTGAACTATTATAACATGCATGTTATAGTGATATAATGGATTACATGATATCCTTTTTCAATGAGGCCGTCCAAGCTGAGTTTGACGGCTGGCCCGTGGGGTTGCGAGCTCGGTTTAGGGCATTAACCATCCGGATGGAGACATACGGTCCCAACCTGGGGATGCCGCATACACGGACAATGGGTGATGGCCTATTTGAGATACGGGCAAAAGCAGAAGAAGGTATTGGTCGCGCTTTTTACTGCACCCTGGTGGGCCGCCGAATTGTAATCCTCCACGGCTTCATAAAAAAAACCGATAAAACGCCTCAACGGGAACTTGTCATAGCCCGTAACCGGCTAAGGGAGGTGCTTCTACATGGCTGACATGAAATATCAACCAGTGTCATACGACCCCAAAAAATCGTTAGAAAACGATTTACAAAATCCTGAATTCAGGAAGGCATACGAAGCGTTGGAAGACGAATTTGCTGCCTTGGATGCTTTGCTTGCACTATTCAGCCAGGGAGTTGCTGGAAATGTTCCCCAAACAGATTTTTTGAGCTATCC
>CAZDYX010000318.1:2553-4582 GCA_964509775.1 uncultured Desulfobulbia bacterium
AGGTTGCCGCCAAAATGGGTGTAGCGCAGCCATCGCTGGCGAGGGTCGAAGCATCGCTGGGTTCGCACCGGCATTCGCCGTCACTGGAGATGCTGCGAAAGTATGCCGCCGCTGTTAACTGCAAGCTTGAAATCAGGCTTGTGCCGCAGTGAGGGGTGAGGTGATGGTGGGTGATAAGAAATTGCTTTCGGGAAGGCCGAGGTCAGAAAGGAAAAATACGCCTTAAGCCCGCCGGGGCTCCCGATCAAAAATAGGCCAACAGAGAGTTCGCAATGGGTAAATGCCCCCCTCAAATTGGCTGCATGAAGAAGATGGGGGCAGGGGTGAGTGCATTCACCTCAGATATTGTCATTTCGATCCCTCTGACGATGACATGATGCAAAGTGCCGGGGGCATCCAATCTTGCTTGGCGCGGCAATTTCTTTCCTCCTCAATTCAATGTGATGCCAAAACAAAACAAACTTTGTCACGTTAGTCAATAGCCCCTATTGCCCCAACTTCTATTTCTAGCCGACCAATCGCAGACGGAATGGGGCGCGCGACTTTTTTGCCACCACATACCACCCCCCGATGGGGACCTTTTCCGTGGGATTGAGCGGACCAAAATGCGGAGCGGTTGCTCCCGCCGGGACAGTGGCCCGATAAAAAGTCTCTTCACCTGCATCGTAACGATACAGGTAGTAATGACCATCAGTTGATAGGTCAAAGTTTTCGTAAATCCACAACCCCGGATCTCGCATAATCTCATGCAGGCTGTATTCTTGGTCATCCATATGCAAAGTCCGTATTTATTTCAGGCCCTTTTGATTAACAATACGTGCGGATTGTTGCTGATTATGGTCAGGTCTTGAAATATCACTTTTTCTCCTCGAACAGCAAACAAATCTTATATTTCAAGACCTGACCCCAGGGGTGCCAGGGGTGTACGATTTACTTTCTCCGAGTCTTTCCATTTCACGTGGCCTCTTGCGGCATCCCCTCGTCTACAGCGTCTTGTATTTCGCAGTTCGAGATGATGTGCCGGATCTCAACTGGTGAGATATCTGATTGCTCGGTTTTGGAATAAATTGTAACCAACACAGTGGAACTGTTGCTGGGACGATAGTAGATGATCCGATAGCCACCACTCTTGCCTTTGGGGACATCGGTGTTCTTGACCCGTACCTTAAAGACCTCATACCGACCACCGGGAATCTGGTCACCAAGTGTAGCCCCTTGGACCAACTCGTTAATGATGGGTTGTATGTCCGATTTTATGTGGCGATACTTCTTGGCTAACTGGCGAATATTACGCTTGAACTCCGGCGTGTATACGATCTCAGCGGGACTGGTTTCATTATCACTCGGCATCAATTCCATCCCACAGTTTTGCTACCGGATAGGTTTCCCCGCTTTGGGCTTCACACCAGCCTTGGCGAAAGCTTTCCCCAGCCGACTTCAGTGTAACGCTTTCGCGGAAAGCCCGCATCAGTTGGAGCAGAAATGGCAAATACTCAACAGGCAGTTCATTAATTTCCGCCAGTACTTTGTTTCTATAAATCTTGGTTACGGTGGTCATAAGGAGCCTCCTTTGAATGCAACTATAGCACGATACGACCAATTATGGTACCTGTATTGACGAGCATCGCGTACCATTTTGGTATCAGATCGCCAGTTGAGTTTGGGGGTGGTGGGTAGGTGGGAACGTCCTTAAAGTGCGGCCGGGCAAGGTCGTCATCGACAATTTGACGCTTTTCGATCCCTCTGACGATGACATGATGCAAAGTGCCGGGGGCATCCAATCTTGCTTGGCGCGGCAATTTCTTTCCTCCTCAATTCAATGTGATGCCAAAACATAACAGACTTTGTCACGTTAGTCAATAGCGTCCCCCATTTCTCCCATTTCTACGGTAAATTATGGTACCTGTACAGACAAGCATCGCATACCATTTTGGTAAACTTTGACACGTGACGATCATTTAGTCTGATCATCACGTTGATTCCATCCTCTCAACCAAGCGCGAGATACTGGACGCCGCCACGCCCAGAT
>CAZDYX010000319.1:0-4573 GCA_964509775.1 uncultured Desulfobulbia bacterium
GTTCATCTGCAGCTGTTGACGAACGATGAACATGTGGACGGTTTTTCCTGGACGGAAGAGAAACTCAGAGATATTCGGGCTGAAATGGACGATATGCTCGACAAATACCCCGATACCGTCATCTCCTGCAAGTACTACCACGAAATTATCACCACCGGTAAGATGATGAATCGGACATTCGAATGGATGGAGTGCCCGTCCGTCACGGAACCGATGGACAACAGGAATCCCCGGCCCAAAAGGCTCATCCGGTTTATCCGATGGGCTTCTGATCTTCACACCATGCACCGGTGCTGCACGTCTGCCACAAGAGATTGCTCGACTTGCAAGGACGGCGCCGCATACATGAGCTGGGTGATGGTCAACAAAAGAGAGCATCTACGGTCAGCGAAGGATCTCCAGAACTGGATTGAAGTGTATGAAATGTTTGCCAAACTCTACCGGTTCATACCATGGTAGCGCTACAGACGCCCCTTATACCCGCAACAAAGACAGCCCATGATGGATAGACAACGACCGGTGATTTTAGGTTATGATGCGGTATCGCCTCTGGGTGTCGAGATGGAGACTCAATGGGGACGTGCATCGCGTGGCGCGAGCGGTATCGGTCCCCTGACCCGTTTTCCTCTTCGTAAAGGTTTCCCCGTGCGAATGGCCGGTCAGGTTGAGGAGATCGTCACCGATGACTATCCTTTTTTGACATCCCGTGACATGGCGCTGTGGACATCGCCTGTTTTCAGGCATGCCCTGCTGGTTGTCCACCGCGCGCTGAAAAAAAGCGGGATTGAGGTAACAAGTGATATTTCACATAGAGTGGCGATTACCTTTAGTTCCGCCATCGGCGGCCTCGATGCCGTTATCCGTGCGGACAGGCTGTTGGTTTCAGAAGGGAAACTCCCCCATCCTTTTACCAATCCTAACTCCTGTATCAATATGGTGGGGGGAAAAATATCCATCATGACCGGCGCGACAGGCCCCATAACGTCCGCCATCACCGCCTGTGCTACGGGTTCTACATCCATGATTATCGGGGCCATGCTCATCGAACAGGGTATGGCGGATGTGGTCATCTGCGGCGCTGTTGATTTTCCCCTTATCGAACCCATCCTGGGCGGTTTTGCCACGATGAACGGCGCGTACAGGCCCAGGGAAGGTCAACCGGAAGAAACTCCGGAGAAGGCGAGCCGTCCCTTCTCCATCAACAGGCGTGGTTTTATCGTATCGGAAGGCGCCGGTTGCATCATTCTCGCGGGGGAGGCCTTCGCGCAGGCCCATGGCCTTATCCCCAGGATTGAAATGGCGGGATGGGCCATGACATCCGACGCCCATCATTTTGTTGCCCCGAACCTTGAAACGGTCAGACGGTGCATCGAAGAGAGCATTGTCCATTCCGGCCTGCAGCCGGGGGATATTGACGCGGTTAATGCCCATGGGACATCAACAAAGATCGGTGACAAAATTGAAGGGGATGCCTTGAAGAATGTTTTCGGCAGCGACGTGCCGCCGGTATCGGCCAACAAATCCCAGATCGGTCACGCCATGGGGGCTTCCTCCGCCATTGAGATCATACTTGCCATGGAGGGGATGATTCATGATACGCTTCTTCCCACAATTAATTATATGCCGGATCCGGATATCGCTATTGATTGCGTGCCGGAAGGCGCGAGACCTGTTGCTCAGGAGCACGTGTTAAAAAATGCATTCGGATTCGGCGGCTGTAATTCCTGTATCGTCCTGCGCAGGATCGCCTGAGGCTTATTTAGGCTGAAGGCTGAAGACTGAAGGCTTTTAGGGGTAAATCATGGTGATCACTAATATTCTTCTACCTTCAGCCTTCAGTCTTCAGCCTAAATACCTTCTTATGAACTGTAAACCTATATGAAACCACCAAAGAACAGACGGGTTTTTGTCGTTGGATATGGTGTGGCGTCGCCACTGGGAAGGACATTTAAACAAACATGGGAACGGGCGGTTAAAGGCGAAGCCGGCTTCCGCAAAGTGACCAGATGTCAGGTGGAATCCCTCTGCGATGTTGTGGGCGAGATTCCGGACTGGGATCCCAAGGAATTCGCTTTTTCAAATGAAAAGGAGGTTTACAACTGGAATGCGGCTTTTGTCATTCTCACCATGGTTGTCTGTAAAGAAGCACTGGAGAACTCCGGGCTTCAAATAAACGGGGAGACGGGTCCCCGGACGGCCTGCCTGATCGGTTCGTCCATAAACGGAACCGACTCCTTCCGTATCGCCATGGAAAATATGAGGGTCAATGGACCGTTAAAAATAAGCCCCTACCTGCTTCCAAACCTCTGCTCCAATCTGCCATCAGGCAAGGCGGGGATGCTTCTGGGTTTTACCGGTCCGGTCTTTTCTCCCCAGGGGGCCTGCGCTTCCGGTAATTACGCCGTTGCCGTCGGTTCACGAATGATCCGGGACGGAGACTGCGATTTCGTCCTTGCCGGCGGCGTAGATATGCCTATTATGCCTGAGATTATTCACGGTTTTGCCAATATGAATGCCACCGTCAAGATCGTTCCTCATGATCGGGCCTGTGAAGATCCTTCCCAGGCATCCCGCCCTTTCAGCGGCGACCGGAAAGGTTTTGTCCTTTCTGAAGGGGGAGGAGTGATCGTGCTGGCCGCACAGGAGGCTATCCCGCATTACGGCCTGAAGGCAAAAGCTGAAGTCATGGGTATAGGCTGGTCGTCCGACGCCTATCATTTTACGAGACCGAACAAAGATACCATCATCCGGGCGATCAGGGAAACCATTGACGATGCCGGATTGAAGCCGCATGACGTGGAGTATATCAATGCCCATGGAACCTCCACGGCCAGGGGAGACAGCACGGAAATAGATTGTATGCGCGCCGTTTTTGGTGATATGTTGAAGCATATTCCCATATCGTCGAACAAATCCCAGATAGGACATACGCTTGGCGCCGCCGCCGCCATTGAAAATGCCCTGACCATCGAGGGAATGCAGCAAGGGGTGGTCCTGCCTACAATAAATCATATCCCAGATCCGCAGTTTGACGGTCTGGACTTTGTGCCCAATGAGGCCCGCCGGCGTCGGTATGAAATCGCCCTGTCGAATGCCTTCGGGTTCGGCGGTACGAACTGTTGCGTTATATTCAGGGGGGTGTAGCGTGAGACCGAGACCGTTCAGACCGGAAGAATTGGGAAATGATGACCGTTATGTCCGGGATCAGGAAACCGGTCTTGTCTGGCACCGATGCCGGAAACGGACGCTGTACGCCGATACAGACCGCTCGGCGGTGGTCTATCATGCCAATTACCTTCGCTATTTTGAATTCGGCCGCACCTCGCTGATGCGTGATGCGGCGTATCCTTACCGGGAAATAGAAGAGAGCGGCTATGTTTACCCTGTCATCGAAATGGGGGTGCAGTTCTACGGGCCCCTCCATTATGATGATCTCATGCTGATTTATACCCGGCCGGCGGAGCTTGAACGGGTTAAGCTCCGTTTCGATTATCTGATTACCCACCTTGAAACGGGTAGAGTCATCTGCAGGGGATTTACAAAGCACTGTGCTCTTAATTCATCGGGAAAACCGGTGGCCGTCGATCCGAAGACGGTTCATCTCTGGAAGACCTTTCCGGAATAAAAAGTGCCTAAAGTGAACTAAATTTTTTTAACTTCCAACTTTAGTGCACTTTAGTAACCTTTGGGGAGTTTTGGGGAACAAATATGACACGTGAAGAGATCGTAACGCAAGTCCTCTGCTTTTTCGGAGAGGAATTTGAGATTGAAAATCCGGGATTGGATGATAATCTGAGAGAAAAACACGGATTTGACAGTATAGATGCCATCGAGATGCTCCTTAAGATCGAAAAAATGCTCGGTTCCGAACTGAGCCATGAGGAGAAGAAACGGGCCATGGATATCCGGACAATCAATCATATCTGCGATTACATTGAATCGCTGGCCGCGGCAAGAGCGGCAGCTTCAGAATGAGAGGCGGGATGGAAAGAAGGGTTGTCATTACCGCGTGTTCTGCCATCACCCCTATCGGCCGCTCCAAAGCGGAGATTCTTCACCATCTGGTGCATGGAATTTCCGGGGTCAAGGCTTTGAGGGAAGACGGCCTGTTGTCCTCCTACATCCACTCCAAGGTCTTTGGAACCGTTGATTATCCTATCGTCTACGATTTCCAGCGTCAACACCGGAAAACCATGGGGCCTGTCGCCTATTATGCGTGCCAGGTGGCGAAGGAAGTGATTGAGAGCGCCGGTCTGGATCAGGAATTTGTCGTTTCCGGCCGTCTGGGTGTCGCCTTCGGTTCGACCCACGGGAGCCCCACCGTTCAGCGCAATATATACAAGACTTTTTTCGGCGGATCACGAACCGAGTTTTCTTCCATCGGCGCTGTTGACTACCTAAAATCCATGGTACATACCACAGCCGTCAATATCACAAAGATGTTCGGCATTACAGGCCGCGTCATTTCATCATCCACGGCCTGCACGACAAGCAGCCAATCCATCGGTTACGGTTATGAAGCGATCAAATACGGGATGCAGGACGCCATGATTTGCGGTGGGGCTGACGAATA
>CAZDYX010000320.1:0-4566 GCA_964509775.1 uncultured Desulfobulbia bacterium
AACACCAAGGCAAATGAAAAAAAAGACCGTAACCCAGATGACCCTTTTTTAGGGAAGGGGGTAAGAAGGTAAGCTTAACGACAAGAGCGGGGCGCGGAAGTGCTCCGGTTCTCCCCGCGTCTTCCTTTACAGCCCTGCTGGTGGTTGATGTTGCCGGAGCAAATCCAAGATCAACGTAATAAGTTCCTTAAGGGAGAAATGCAAGGTCCCAGCCCCGCTCTCACTTTCAGTAATATCTCCAGTAAACCGATTACTCTGATCAAGGGTTCCAACCATTGTCTTTTTGTAGGTAATATCGACACTATTTGTTGTCCCTTGTGATAAACCACCTACAAAATTAATCGTCGTATCCACGTCCATGAGTTGGGTTTTAACGTCGAGCAAGGCGGTACCGGTGATGCTCCCATTCCCCTCTACCTTGAAGCCATTGAAAACGCAGTCGGTGGTATTTATCGCAACATCGATCGCCCCTGTTATCATGTCCCAGGTGCCTTGCACCACAATCTCGCCGCTGTCGCTGCAAGGAACGGATTTGAAGATATCCTGGCCATTGGCGGCCAATGGAAAAAGAAGAAGACCCCATAAAAATACGCCCAAAATTGTCCTTACCATAATCCTCCCCTCTAAAATAAATTATACTGCCTAAAATTATTGTCTTTTGGGGACGCAGCCTCAAAAGACAATAATTTACCTCATTATTTCATTATAGCCGGGTATTTTCTCCGAAATCAACATGAAGATCTCTAAAATTATTAAAAAAACAATTCCGGCTCAAAATGATCCGCACCAACGCCGGTGATGGTATTCGATCGCGAGGGGCATGGCGGTGAATGCCTACCTATGATCAACGCATTACTTAACAGTAAAAAGATATTGCCTTGCTTGACAACTTCATGAACGAAGAATATTATTTCATGAAAACTTTACTTAAGGAGGACAAATATGGCCAATCTTCAGGTCAAAGGCATGGATGACAATCTGTATGCGCAGCTCAAGAATCTGGCCACGGCGGAAAACAGGTCGGTTAGTCAGGAAATAATTCATCTGATCAAGGTTTCTCTTGCCTCCCGCAAGGTCATGCAGGAAACACCAACGCCAGCCGCAATGCTCCTGCGGCTGGCCGGCTCCTGGGAAGATACGAGAGAGGCGGATGTGATAATCGATGAAATCAAAGCCGCCAGAAAAAACTCCAGCCGGCTTAGCGGAGGGCTCTGATGTTCCTTCTTGACACAGATACCTTGATCTATGTGCTGAAGGGCAATGCCAGGGTGAAAGAAAATCTTTACGTTCATCTCCACGATCCCATGTATATCAGCACAATCACCATGATGGAACTCTACTACGGCGCCTACAAGTCCCAACTGATTGATACGAATCTGGCCAGGCTAAAGGCCCTGGAAAATTCCTTTCCGCTCCTCCCAGCCGGGCCGGAGACCTGCGAAATCTTCGGCAAGCTGAAGGCCCGCCTGGAGGCAGACGGTACGCGGCTTGACGACCTGGACCTGATCATCGCGGCCATCGCCCTTGCCAATAACCTTGTCCTGATAACAAACAATCAGAAATATTTTTTGAGGATACAGGGGCTGAAATTGGCAAACTGGGCGTAATCAGAAACAGAGGAAAACAGATCATTAGATTTCGTTAACATATCCTGAAAGGAGGTTTGCCATGGCGGCGCCGGCAGATGCGAAAGGCGTGAAAGAATACTTGGAAGGACAAGTAGCGAGGTATAACCGGGATGATTACCAAGAAATAGCCAGCCTTCTCACCGAAATTCTCTCGGCCATGACGAAGGCACTTGGCATACCCGCCCTTATCACGGCCCGGGCCAAGGAAATCCTCAGTTTCGCAACAAAAGCCCTCCGGAAAAGGGACCGGTACGGCGGCCAACCGGTGGATATGATAACCGATCTTTGCGGCGGCCGGGTGATTGTGGAGTCCAAGGACAAGATCAAACCGATCGGTGATTTTATCAGGGAGTATTTTGAGATTGACGAGGTAAATAGCGAAGACAAGGCCGAAACAATCAAGGCCCACGAATTCGGCTACCAGTCAGTGCATTTCATCGTGTCCTTCAGGAGAGATAAACTGCCAGGGGAATATTGAACTGGACGGCCGGCCCTTCCTGACCAGCCTGGCGGAGCAGGAAGGCGGGGGGTTGTTTGCTGCCGGCCTACCAATAGTGATCGTAGCCGGCGGCTGCGATGCGGCCGTGCAGGAAAGAATCGATGATTACCGCTCGCTTATTCATCAAGCCTTTGTTGGCTGGGAGGGAGACGTCATTTCCGGCGGGACCACGGCAGGGATAGCCGATATCATCGGAGATCTGCCGGATAGGAATTGACGCATCCGCAAGATCGCCTATCTGCCTGCTCATCTACCAACAGGGGACCGGTTGCATCCCTGTTATCATAGTGCGCCTGAGCAACGGCAATGGCTACAGCCCACTTGAAGCTATTCAGGTATGGATCGATTTTGGGCCGCTGGGATCGAGCCCGCCGCGGTCCGACTGCTTGACGTCAATGGCGGCGCGATTGCCGCTTTCGAGTATCGGCTTGCGCTCACCATGGGAGCCCCAAGTGAAAATCTTGCGCGACAGCGGCCGGGAGGCCGGAAAGATCGCCGTGGACCCCGAATGGTCCGAAGGTCCGGAGCTAATAGTCTTGCCAGCCGATCAGGAGACATCACCGCCTTTGTCCAGACGCCGCCGGCCTCTACCATAATCACCGGCCCGGCCCGGCCCGGCCCAGGTCGATCATATCGAGATGAAGCTCAAACGTATTGGCCTGGCGATCCGGCCGATCACAGACAGGAAGGGCGGTCGCTACGAATTATCACCGGAACATGTTGCAATATTGGCCGAAATGGAACATGGCCGCTGGAATGTGGAACCTCTGCTGGACGGCTGGAAATCGGGCAAGACCCGTGACGACGAGAAAAAAATCACCCCTTTATTATTGAATGAAAATAACTCAGCAATGAGGTCAAGAAATATGATCTTGATGCGGTAAGGGATATCCCCAACCAACTCGCGGCAGTGGGCTATGAGATCTATAACCCCGTCGAACCGCACTCCGCTCCGCAACCATGAAGAATACCCGCACGAAAAATGAAAACCGGCAATTCCCCATTCCCGCCGTCCGCCTGATCATCCGCAATGCTGCGGGAGAGGTCCTTCTTCTCCGCCGGGCCAATACCCGAGATGCCGAGGGCTCATGGTGCCTTCCCGGCGGCAAGATCAACTACGGAAAAACGGTCGAAGAGGCCGTTTATCAGGAACTGCTCGATGAGACATCCCTGAAGTGTACTTCATACCGCTTTCTTTTCTATCAAGACAGCTTGCCGCTGGTGCCGGGTAAAATGCACTGCCTTAATCTCTATTTTGAATGCGACGTGACGGGCCAGCTCCAATTGAATGACGAGTCCAGCGCCTGGGCCTGGATTGGCCCGGCTGACATTGACTCCTATGCATTAGTCTTCCGTAACGATCAGGCCTTACGGCAGTACTGGAGGTGATAGGCTATAAGGATGGCTTGATGGGGTTAAGAAGGCAAGGCTTTGCCTTTTTCACTCTCTTGCATCATGGCATAAGACTTGTCGGATTTCCTTTTCCGTTCTTGCAGATCGGGCTTGAAATATCCCCTCACGGGTATAATATCTCGCAATGACATGGACAGTCACCTTCTCCGGCAAGACGCGGAAACAGAAGGATAGGCTTCCCAAGAAGGTTCGCGAACTGCTCTTTCAACTGGCCAAAGATATCGAAGCAACAGGACCGGTAAGGGGGGACTGGCCGAACTACTCCAAACTGAGTGATAACCGGCATCACTGCCACCTGAAAAAAGGGCATCCAACCTATGTGGCGGTCTGATCTGCAAGCTGATTACTTATGTAGTCATGCCCAAAAGGTGTGTTACGCAGTAAAAAGGGGAGAGGAAGTAGCGAAAAAAGGTGGTTATCTACGTATGGCTACGTTATTTGATTACTTAAGAACGTCCCCCCGCTCACGATGAACGTTTGACCAGGCTGTTCAATGGCTCGGCCCAGGAAGAGATCAAGGTGACTGAAACGGCCGGAAATCTCACCTTCGTCCTCATATTTCTTCTTTTTCTCTCGGGTATCATGGGGGCGCGCTCCTCTACGGCCCTTGACGGAATACTGCGTCCCATTCAGAGTCTCATCAACAAGATCCTGACCTTTGTCCCCAACATCATCGCCGCCGCCGTCATCCTGCTCATATCCTGGGTTATCGCCCGTCTTGTCAGACAGATGGTCATATCCCTCTTTTCCTCTCCCGCCATTGATGCCCTGGGCGAGAGGATCGGCCTTGACCTTCAGAAACTGTCGATCCCGGCCGGGACCGCCGTCTATGTCCTTATCCTGATTCCCGCCCTCGCCTCGGCACTGGATGCCTTCAACATGGGGGCCATTACCGCACCGATCAGGAATATGCTCCATATCGTAATGGCCACCATACCAAGCATTTTTTCCGCCCTGCTCGTTCTGGCTGTCAGGACTCTTCGGCGGTCGTCTTTTGGGGCGACTGGTCTCCCAATTCCTGGCCGG
>CAZDYX010000321.1:0-4556 GCA_964509775.1 uncultured Desulfobulbia bacterium
TGATCGCCAGGACCGGCCCCCGGGGATCTGAAGGCCAGTCGGTGGGCGGGGCCGGAGCTGAACTCAGGCCCCATCCGGCAACTTCACAATAGGGGCTGACCCCGCGGGCCTCGGCCTGCGAAAAGGTTTCAAGGCATACCATCCCCGCCCCCTCGCCGACTACCGGTCCGTTTCGCCGGATGTCAAAGGGACGCGCTCCCTCCGGCCCCCCGTTTGCCGGGGAAAGGGCCTTAAAATGGGTCAGCACTCTAAAAAAGAATTCTGAAATAATATCTACTCCACCGGCAAACATAACATCGGCCCGACCTTGTTTAATCGCAGAAGCGGCATAGACAATGGCGGTCTCGGCCGAAGCCTCACGGTGATTGATGGTCGAGTTGATTCCCCTGAAGCCAAGCTCGATGGAAGTATGACCGGCCGGCGCGTTCATCACGGTATTCGGCACCAGAAAGGGACTGGCCATCCCCGGGCCTTCGCTGAAAAGCACTCCGGCAAACTGGGTGGCCACGTCGGTGCTGCCGACGGCGGTCCCTATGATACTCCCCGTCCGATCCCGGTTGGAGACGTTTAGGCTGACCCCGGCATCCTCCAGGGCCATCCTGGCTGAAGCGGATGCCAGAGTGGAAGTCCGGTCCATCTTGCGAAGGTTTTTCACGGAGATGAACGCTCTGGGGTTAAAGTCCGTTACGGCCGCCCCCAGTTTGGAAGCAAAATGGGACGTATCAAAAGTCGTAATCGGGGCGATGCCGCAGTCTCCCCTGAAAAGTCTCTGCGAGAAAGCATCCTTTCCAACCCCTAAGGGAGTGACCAGGCCGACCCCGGAAATGACCACACGATTACACTTTGTAACCGACGGGTTACTCATGGGCAATCCCTCTCGGGGTATACCTTCCCAAAACGAGGGCGGTGTTGTTTCCGCCGAAGGCAAAAGAATTGGAAAGAACGATATGTACCTCCACCTCCCGGCAGCCTTCGGTAACATAGTCCAGATCACATTCGGGGTCGGGTTCGGTCAGGTGAATCGTCGGAGGAATAAAATGATGAAAAATCCCCAGAACGCAAGCCACTGCTTCGATGGCGCCGGCCGCCCCCAAGGTGTGGCCCGTCATCGATTTTGTGGAACTCACCGGGATGTGATAGGCCCGTTGGCCGAAAACCGCCTTGATCGCCCTGGTTTCTACAGGATCGTTGGCAGGAGTGGCCGTGCCATGGGCATTGATATAGTCCACCTGCTCAGGGGCTACACCGCTGTCCTGCAAGGCGGCCTCTATACAGCGCGCGGCCCCGGAAGCCTGGGGATCCGGAGCGGTCATATGGTAGCTGTCGCAACTCACCCCGTATCCGAGGACCTCCCCGTAGATGCGCGCTCCCCGCTTCTGCGCCTGGCTTAAGGCCTCCAGGATCATGATGCCGGCACCTTCGCCGAGAGAGAGTCCCTGCCGGTTTTTGTCGAAAGGCTTGCAATATTCGGGGTCCACCGCCTTAAGTGCGTTAAAAGCGGCGTAAGTAATCCGGCAAAGGGGTTCGGCCCCGCCGGCGATAACAGCGGTTGCCGTCCCCTCCCGGATTAGATCACTGGCATACCCGATGGCCGTGGCGCCGGATGAACAGGCGGTCATGAAGGTGGTTTTGGGTCCCATGAGCCCCAAGTTTGAGGCGATCTGGTCCGCGGAAGAGGCGCAGCAAAAGGCCGAAAAACGCGAATACCGGACGTCTTTACCGCTGCCCTTCAGATAGCGGCGATAGGCCTCCTCGCCTTCCAGCATGCCGCCGGCCCCGCCGCCGATAACCACGCCGGTATCCGTCCGCCGGATTTCCGGAAAAGGGAAAAGTCCCGCATCGCTCAAGGCTTCCAGCACAGCCGCCATGGCCATACGGTCCGAACGAGACATCCGCTTTAATGAGAATTCCGGGGGGATCCTCTCGGAGGGGACAAAATTTTTCACTTCCCCGCCGTTCCGGGTTCTGAAGTCGGTCGTATCAAAGACCGTGACCGGTCCGATGCCGCATACCCCTTGCCTTAAAGCTGCACTGAATTTAGACGCACTCCCGGCGATGGCATTGATGGTTCCCAGTCCGGTGATGACGACTCTTTCTCTTTCCATAAAAACGCATTAGTACGAATTGATTAATACGCCATGGCTTCGACCACTTCGGGGTCGGTCATGACGGCAATAATTATTAAAGGATGGTCATGCCAATGTCAAGTCATGTTTGGTTGTTGACAGGCACTCCCTTTCCCCTTAATATTGGTCTACCCGTAATCGAAGGAAATAAGCCCTTTTTTAGCAAAATGATTCCCGGTTTCGATTCTTCCAATCTCAGAGAGGCTTCCGGTCCCTGGACGGGGATCGATCGGCTTCAGTCGGCCTGCCTTGGGATGATCCTTCTTAACATTGAAGATCTTTTCCTCCCGGAAGAGGTTCTCTGCACGCCTCGTGAAACAATCCGGCTTGAAAATATGGGACCCAAGAGGCGGAAGAGCTTTATGGCCGCCCGAGTAGCCTTGAAGGGACTGGTCCGTCAGCTCGGCCTGGTAGAAAAAACTCAGCCAGACCGAACCATCGAAACTTTTGGCCCCGATGATCAAAGACCCTGTCTGGCAGAAAGTGGATTATATTGTTCTGTCTCCCACGACTCCAGGATGGTGGTGGCCGTGGCCCACGATCATCCGATTGGTGTGGATCTTGAAGTGATCTCAAATAAGGCTTTACGAGTCTTAAACTCCTTTTGGGTAGGGGGAGAAAAAGACCTGATTGCCTTTTCCCCTCTAGGCCCGGAACGAGCCGCAACCCTGGCTTGGACCGCCAAGGAAGCCGCGGCCAAGGCCTTGGGACTTCCTCTGGTTCAGGCCTTGCGTGAGATTGAAATGATCAAGGTGGGCGCGGAAGAGGGGCAGATCCGCTACCACGGAAAGATCTATCCCCTGTGGCATAGCGAAGGAGAGGGGCAGATCCTCACCCTGATAACCTGCGACGATCTATAGTTCGAAAATAGGGTTCAAGGATTCCAGGATTCGAGGGTTCAAGGGTTTAAAATTACACGCCTTTCACTTGAATCCTCGACCCCTCGAATCCTGGAATCCTTTTTTTGACTAGATCCGTACCTCCTGCCGGAATCGCTCTGATCCCACGATAAACTTCACTGTGGTTAAAGAACCCAAAATGGTGCCCAAAATGCCTGGGGACAACACACTCTGGCCAGCCAAAAAGAGGCCTGGCAATGAGGTACGATTCAACAGTGCGGCCGAAAGCATCTGTTCGGTCGAGCGCATTACGCCGTAGGCCGATCCTTCGGGGCTGTTGACCCAATCCCGGATGGTCAAAGGCGTAAAGATGTCGAGGATCTGTAGCCCATGGAAGGGGCCAATAATTTTTTCTGTCCTCTCAATGATTCCCTGGGCCAGCTCCAGCTTCCTTTTGGCGTATTCCGGACCGCGCTGGCCGGAGCGGGTCTGCTGCCAGGCCGGCCATAATTCATTATGGCCGGAAGTGATCAGTGTCAGCAGGTTTTGCCCAGGCAGGTCGCTGGAGCGCAATTGCAGGAAGATCAGGTCCCGGAGGCCGCCGTTGGTATCGGCCTGTATCGCGTACAGGTTGTGTAAAATTTCGGGGTGTCTCTCGGCAGACACCAGGGCGTGGACCGCCATCATGCCGGCGGTATCCTTTAACCCCAAGATCCGCCGACGATAGGAGGCTTTAACGACGTCGGGCCCCAGTAGCTCGATCATCCCCTTGGGGTGGATGGTGCTGACAACGATGGAGGCGTCAAGGGTTTCACCCGAATCCAGGGTGACCCCCTTGACGCGGCCCTCATCCGTTCGGATGCCGGTTACCGCCTCTCCGGTACGCAAGCCCCCTCCCAGGGAGATCAGGCGTTGAGAGCAGACGTCGGCCATGGTCGCTCCCTGCCCCTTTAGTCGCCAGGCTGATAACAGGTAGCTGGCCAGGGTCATGGTGTGATAGAACTGGGGACACACCGCGTGAGGCACACCAATCAAGACCGACGGCAGGCCGAAGACCGCGCGCAGCCCGGGGGAACAGCCGATACGGTCGAAAATCGCCCCCAGCGGTTCGGCTTGATCAAACCAGTACTCAGTCACTTGATCGGAATATAGAAAAGACAGTCGGTCAAATTGATCGGCGCTACGGCGTAAAAGTGTCATCAAAGCGGCCACTTGTGTTCTTTGGGTTGGAAAGGCGGCGTTCAGACTGGCTTCGTACGCTTCAAAACCGGTGGGCACATCGAAACGCTCGATCCCAAGATGGTTGTCGGTGAAAAGATACCGATCCACCGGTCCGTCGACCCCCATCCGAATAAGCGGAAGCTGATCCGTAATGCCCAGAAAATCGAAACAGCGGCGCAGAATCTGGCCGTGATCCAAGCCGCCCAGGTAATGCAGGCCCACGTTGCACTGCACCCCCCGGCGGGCGTAGCTGCGCATCATCCCGCCGGGTTGTCGATTCTTCTCGATGACGGTGACCTCAAAACCGAGCCTGGATAAAATGATGCCCGTGCTCAGGCCGCCGATACCGGAGCCGATGACCAGGACCTTT
>CAZDYX010000322.1:0-4556 GCA_964509775.1 uncultured Desulfobulbia bacterium
TTTCTTTCTTAAAAACACCATACAAGGGCGTGACACAAGAAAGGGATGACAACAATCTATGTCACGCCCTTTCAGGGCTATAATCTGTGGTCCGTTTCAAACCCAGGGCGTTGCCCTGGGCTGGTATGTCATGCCCCTTTGGGGCTACCCGCACAGCTCGAAATTTTTCATCGTAGATCTCGCAAAGGATTTCAACAACTTCATTCGGCTCTCGATAAATCATACAACTACCTCCTTGGTTTTTTGTTCTCTGACTTGCCCAAGCTTCTCAAAGAGAAGCAACATACTTGAGTGTATATCTTTATATAATTGCCTCGACATAAGAACATCGATCTCGATGTTCACGCCTTCGATTAAGACAGTAAGTCCCATCCCCCCGGCCTGGAGCCGTTCATAGGCGATGTCCGCGCCCGCCAAACTTTCTAACCCACCTCCTTGGACACCCTGCCAAACAGGGAGGTTGTTTTCCTTAACCGCCGCGCCTCGATGACGGCCATGACGTCCGTAATGGTCGGCTGGCCGGGCCGGCCGTCGATGATGGCGCAGATCGCGGCCTGCCTGGCGCAGACGTCGATTTCGGCAAGGTACATGGGCCAGCCTTCGACCAGGGTAATGACCGCCTCGCTTCCCTGGCCCAGGTGCCTTTCCCAGCGCTGCAGCTGCAGTTGCTCCGGCGGATGGGAAAGCGCGATGACGAGATTGAATTCCGCAGGACGACTTTTCTTCTTGCCAGGGGTGGTGACGAGGCAGAAGAGGCCGGTTTGCGAACGGAGGAAGTCGAGAATCAAGGACATCCCCCAGGCCCCTTTGGCGTCGTCTCCGGCAGCCCTGGCGAAAAGGCCCTGATAATCGATCATTAGGGTCAGTACCGGCTCGCCGCGTAAGGAGAAAAGGGCGTATTCCAGCGCGCCCACCGAATGTTGCGTCTCAGGAATCCGGAACCGTGCTGTGGGGTCGTGCATGTTGAGCTTAAAAAGATCGCATTTCTTGACCTTGAGCGCGCACCCGGCGGCCAGGGCCTCGGCTGCGAGGATGCCGGTCTCGATGTCCGCGCCTTCGATTAAGACGGCAATCCCCATCCCCTCGGTCTGAAGCCGTTCATAGGCAGTGGCCGCGCCCGCAAGCCTTTCGATCTCCCTCTTCCGAAGCGGCAGGTCAACGATCCGACCATGAGGTGTGGTGACGGAATACAGCCCGAACCCATCGTTCATCTTGACGGATTGGACTTCAACCGCGTTTCTCAGCATCTCCCCGGTGATGGACCGGCGTCTGGCTGGCGGCCTTGCCCATGGCGCTGTTAATGGCCATGAAGACGGCGTTTTTGATGAGCCCGCCGGAAAAGGCATAGGTGGCCGCGAGGTCTTTAAGGTCCACATCCCTGGCCAGGGAGACGTTTTCGGGGATCAGCGCCTGCCAGATTTCGGCACGCAGCTCCGCGTCCGGCAGGCTGAATTTAAGCCGCACGCTGAGCCGCCGTTCAAGCGCCGGATCGAGTTCGATGGCCTTGTTGGTCGCGAGTATTGTAACGCAACGAGACCTTTCCAACTCGATGAGCAGGGCCCGGCTGGCGGAGGAGTCATCACGGAAGAGGTCGTCGCATTCATCGATGAACACGATCCCGCCCTGAAGCGCTGCCTCCTGGAACACACTTTTTAAGACCTCATCGATGCTGCTGTCCATCTGCCGCACCTCATCGAGACGAAGCTCAAAGATCTGCCGGCCGAAACGGTTGGCGATGGCCTTGGCCAGCATGGTCTTGCCGGTGCCGGACGGCCCGCTGAACAGGAGGGAAAGACCAATGCCGTAGCCGAAAAACTCCTCGACCCCCAGCTCTTGCCGGCGCGCCTCGTTGGCGTAGTAGTCCTCGATCAGCAAGACGGCCTGCTCCTTCATGCCGCTGGGCAGGATGACCTGATCGAGCCTTATGAGGCTTTTCTCCTTGCAGGTGAACCGAAAACAATCCGAATAGAGGTTGTCATCGCCGATAAGATGGCGGACGAGACGCGGGATAAGCTCGATTTCCGCGTGCAGGATATTGCCGCGCCGCTGATAGCGCTGCACCGTCACCAGCTCGTCGCGGATCAGATGGCTGGCGACGCTGAAATAGCGCCGACAGGAAAGCTCCTCGGTGTAGTCCTTGCAGATAATGCCCAGGAGGGTGCCGATGTTCATGTCGTCCTCCGCATCTTCGATCTCGCTGCTGAGTTTTTCAAGCAGGGCGATGAAGCGCGATGAGGTCTGGGCCACCAGAAGGATAAGGATGGCGTTGCGGCAAAAGGCGTCAAGCTGGTGCTCCCGGCAAAATGTCTCAAACCGCAGGGCAATGCCGGCCTGCAAGGTAGCCGCTTCCCGCCCTCTATTAGTCCGGCGCACTTCTTCACAGTGTTGGGCTAATTCCTCGGGCGTGATGTTGTCGGGCAGGCCGAACCGGCCATAGCTTTTGCCGATCCCTTTGCCATTGGTTCCCGCCTTCCCGGTTTGCCCGTCTTTACGCCGGGAAAATACCGCCAACATAAGAATGGCCTCCTGCTCCAGGGCCTGTAAGTGTTCCAGGTCGTCGCGAAAGGGCCTGGCGGCCGGCATGGTATCATAAAGATGGGGCAGGTGTTTTTGTCCAAGCTTTGCCTCGTGGTCGTGGTCCGCTTTGTTCATGGTAATTGTCTGCATGACGGCCTCCTTATTTTCCGCTATAACCGAGGGGTTCGATAAGATCCGCCAGACCGAATTGCACTGTTTCCTCGGGGCTCAGCCAGGTGTCCACCTCGCGCAGTAGATGCTGCTCCAGTTCCTCTTGGGTCTTGATGTTGGAGTAGCGAAGATAGTGGTCTACGATGCGCCGGTGTTCAAGGTCCTCGGCCTTTCTGCCCGCAAGGAGCTGACTGTGGGAACCCATGGCGAGGCCGGAAAAACGATGCGAGAGGATGGAGGTCCGCGGGGTGATGACCCGCCGCCCCTTTCTGGCGGTCATGAAGAGGAGCAACCCCATGGAGGCGATCATGCCGATGCCGGTGGTATATATGGGGATCCGCGACCACTCCATGATGTCGATGATGGCAAAACCGGCCGGGCAGCTTCCGCCCGGGGAGTTGATGATCATCTGGATCTGATCCACCTCGGCCTTGATGTTGCAGTTGATGATTTCCTTACAGACGCTCTCCGACGTCCCCTCGGTGATCGCCCCGGAAATATAGATGATGCCGTAGTCGTCCAGCCCACGTTCCTTGTTGTCTTTTGTCTTGTCGCTCATACTGACCTCCATCTTGCTGTTTTGTTTGAACCGCCGCTTGATTGTCGTTACAGTTCCAGCATAAACGGCCGAAGTGCCATTTTCGGGCACCCTGAAAAAATCTTTTTTAACCCGCCGCAGCGGCGGGATGGGAGGTGGAGGATGTGGGAAAATCACGCTGTCGGGATCATTCGCATGGTTGACCTTTTGAGCCGCCCCAGAGGGCGAGCAACGATGAGCTAGAGGAGATCCTGAAGGTCAGCCGACGCACGGTGTTTCGCCTCCCATAGGTTCATTGACCAGGAAGACGGCATGGTGATTTACGAGCTGGAGGCCGAAACGAGGATCAAGGCCGAACTGAACACCTCTGCGGCAGGCAGATTTTTGCCTAGGGAAGAGGCGGCTAACGGAGTGGTTGCATTCTCTTCTTGACGCCCTGCATTTTCTCATGGTAGCTATGCCCCGAAAAAAGGTGAAACATGAAACAGGAAGATATCGGCACTGCAATCCTGAAAGCCCTGACCACCGAGCAGGCAGCCATGCTTCTCGACGCGGTTTTTTCATCAATCTCCCCTCGGCAGACAGAAGGGTTCCTGGCTGGCCTGCCGGCCGATATCGGCAGAACCGTGGCCGCCATCCTAGATGGCGGCACAAAAAGTGCCGGTCAGCCGGCCAGGCAGGTGTCAGACGCCAAACTTCTGGAGCTATGGCAGCTCCTCTGGGACGAGTGGGATAATTGTGTCAGCGAACTCGGTGACGAGGAGGGACGGTACGCCTATCAGGACCGGCACTGGGAACCGGCCTGTTTCGATAGCGCGGCCTTGGCCGCCGATCTCGATAAAATCGCGGAAAAATTGCTCCCTCTGCTCCAAACGATTCACCAAGACGGCAGCGTCGAGCTGGATGTCTTCGCCACTGCCATCGATGCCGTGGAGGATGGCATAGACGGCTTTCCTGACTGGATGCAAGGGGACGAAATGGAAGTTTCCTTCGGCCCGACAGTGACCCGTTGCCTGCTTGAGTGGGAAAAGCTGCATGCTGAAGTTATCGAAATAGATGAAAATCAGGAGGATTACAATTGGAGGAAATATGTCCTTGCTTCAAAAATTTTGGGAAGCGAAACAATTCTTGCAAAAACAGGGACACGAGGTAATTGTTCCAGAAAAAGATCCAATGCCAGATCCAATACCTCCATCAGCCAAAAGAAAAGAAATGGAAAATGTTTATTATAAGGGTTGTTGCAGAAAAGAAGATAATACTCGAAAGAATAAAAAAGAAAGATAGAGATAGATTTGAAAATAGGCATGAAGATATTGAAAGGTGGTTTCGT
>CAZDYX010000323.1:0-4547 GCA_964509775.1 uncultured Desulfobulbia bacterium
GACCTACGATTTGAACCAAGAAGCATTGAACTGTGCCGAAACGATGATCAAGGCCCCGCCTTTTTATTCATATTAAAATGGCAGTTGTCCATTAACCTGGGACGGGTAGCAGCCGGACAACGGGCAGCATTCAGTCCAGTAAAAAGTGTCCTTCCGGCATCCCCTTTTCGCGGCCGCGGAAAAAACCATTAATTCAGGATGATCGTTTTCCTATTGAAAAGATGGAAGATACAAGATAAAGGTTGTTTAAGGAAAATCAAAGCTGATTGTTACCAGATGAATAACTCAACGACACACCATTAGAGGCCATGTTTATGTCGTCAAATCCAGAGATCATACCCGGCCTAGAAATTCCTCTCCTGCGTCAAGCACACCGGCCAGACGTTCGGCGCCGTCCATGTCGCGGATGTGCTACTGGGCGTAAAGAATCAAAAGGTGCTTAAATTAAACCACAATGGTAACTACTCAGGTGGATAGTCTGTAGGTGTTTAGGTGGATAGGGGGGAGGGTCCTTGATTTGTTCTTTTCGCAGTCCTAACAGACTACAGTCTAAACAACCTAACCAACCTAGGTAGTTACCCACAATGTAAAGAAAAGGAGAATTACTCATGGCAATGAAAGTTGAAATCAAAGATAACAAACTCTGCATTGAAATTGACCTGGAAAAACCAACGCCATCGTCATCCGGCAAAACCCTGGTGGTTGCGAGCACGCGGGGGAATATCGTTACCACCGTCAAAGTGGACGGCAAGCCGATCACTATTGGGCTGAATGCGTATATTAAACCTTAAGGTTCGCACAGAAATAATCTTTTACAGGAGCCTCTTGCAAAAGTCGTCACCCCGGTGAAAACCGGGGTCCATTGATTTCGTAACTCCTTGAAACAACTGGATTCCGGCCTTCGCCGGAATGACGAAAAGTGCATTTTCAGGCCTTTTGCAAGAGGCTCACAGGGCTTACGATTGCATCTAGGCAGGATTGCTTACGTTTTCATGCGTCCGTGCTGACAACTCGGTTTGACCTTTGACATCTCCTGCCGGTCGGGTATAATGCTCGCCGCATCTTTAACGTTTTGCCTAATCCCCATGCTAAGAGGGCACAACGAACAATGAAAGTCCTCTCTCCAGAGGACTTTCATATAATCCAACCTGAGTAATTCCCTGGAATTATAACCTATGAGTAAGACACTGAAATTAAAGATCGCGGCATTGGCCTCGTTGGTTATTTTTGCCTTGATAACCCTTCTGCCCTCTTTCTATAAGGGGGTGCCGGATTGGTGGAAGAAATACCTGGCCCCGGAGGGACTGAGGCTGGGTCTGGATCTCCAGGGCGGTATGCATCTTGTCCTTAGGGTGGACTTAGAAAAGGCGATCGAAAACTCCCTTGATCTCGCGGCCCAGAACCTGAAGGATACCCTGGCCGAAAAAAAGATCTCGGTAGTCCGTTCCGAATCCGGGGACCCGCACAAGGTGCTTTTTATCATTCCCAACAAGGGGGCGCTCCAGACCGTGCAGGAGGTGACGGACAAGGATTTTTCGGATCTGTCGGTGGATATCAAGGCCGAGGAGGGGGGCTTTCCCAAAATTTATCTTGCTTTAAAGAATGAGGAGATCAACCGCATCAAGAATAACGCGGTGGGCCAATCCCTTGAGATCATCAGAAACCGGATTGACCAGTTCGGCGTGGCCGAACCGGTGATCGTCCGCCAGGGAACCGACGAGATCGTTGTGCAACTTCCGGGGGTGCGGGATCCCAAACGGGCCATGAGCCTCATCGGCCAGACCGCCCAACTGGAATTCAAACTGGTGAGTGATGATCCCGGCATCGATGTCAGCGGACTTGTCAAACAGGCGGAGAGTTCCGGCCTGTGGCGCCATGGCGATAGCCGGAAGGCCTTGAATCTCGCGCTCCAGAAACAACTGCCCGAGGGTACGGAGATCTATTTTGAAAAGAGGGTTAATCCCCAGACCAAAAAGGAAGAAAAAATACCCATTCTCTTAAAGAACCAGGTGCTCCTCACCGGTGAAATGGTGAAGGACGCGCAGGTCAGGATCGGCGGTAACTTCAATGAGCCCTATGTGGGGCTTGATCTCACGGATCGGGGTGGCAAGGTCTTTGATCAGGTGACGGCCAAGAACGTGAACAAACGTCTTGCCATCGCGCTGGACGAAAGCGTCCGTTCGGCCCCGGTGATCCGGGAAAGGATCTCCGGCGGCAGCGCCCAGATTTCAGGCAATTTCACCCACGAGGAGGCCGCGGACCTCGCTATTGTCTTGCGGGCCGGCGCCTTGCCGGCGCCGGTATCCATCATCCAGAACGTGACCGTGGGGCCGTCCCTGGGACTTGATTCCATCCAGAAGGGCGTTGTCTCGGGCCTCCTGGGCACGGCCATGGTGGTGGGATTCATGCTCGTCTACTACCGGGTGTCCGGATTGATCGCCAATTTCGCCCTGTTGCTCAATATCCTTTTTCTGCTTGCCGCCCTGGCCGCCTTCAAGGCCACCCTGACCCTGCCTGGCATTGCGGGGATCATCCTTTCCATTGGTATGGCGGTGGACTCGAATGTTCTTATCTTTGAGCGGATGCGCGATGAATTTTCCGTGGGAAAGACGGTGAGGTCCGGCGTGGAAGGTGGTTTTAACAAGGCCCTGTGGACGGTTGTCGACTCCCACGTGACCACCCTGATCACGTCCTTTGCCCTTTTCCTCTTCGGCACCGGCCCTATCAAGGGGTTTGCGGTCACCCTTTCCCTGGGGGTCATTTTTAACCTTTTTACCGCTCTCTTCGGGACCAGGATCGTCTATGATGTGTTGTATTCCCTAAAACGACTGCGGGATTTGCACTTTATGCAGTTCTTTCCTAGACCCCATCTTGATTATATGCGGCTCCGCCATGCCGCCTTTGTCTTCTCCGGGTTTTTGAGCGTGATTGGCCTGGTGGCCTTTGTCCAGATCGCCCGGGGCAAGGCGAATCTGGGGGTGGATTTTACGGGCGGGACCCTCGTTCAATATCAGTCCGGCCAACCTTTCGGATTAGACGAGGTACGAAAGGTCCTGGTGGAAAAAGGTATGGGCGACCTGGAGTTGCAGCAGGTGGTGGATGAAAATCGTCTGATCATCAAGATGAAGAAATCCGAAGAGACCGTGGGTAATGTCGAGGCGGCCGTAAGTTCCCTTTTTGACGAGCAACTTAAAGAAAAGAATTTCGTTCTGGAGAGCAAGACCGAGATCGGCGCCTCGGTAAGCGACGTCTTACGGCAAAAGGCCTTAATAGCGGTCGGGATCTCATTCCTGGGCATTATCGGCTATCTTGCCTTCCGGTTTGATCTTGCCTTCGGCGTTGCCGCGGCCATTGCCACCTTTCATGATGTACTCGCGGTACTTGGGATCTGCTACTTGCTCAATGTGGAAATCACCCTCCTTATCATTACCGCCCTCCTTACCCTGGCCGGTTATTCCCTCACCGATACGGTGGTGGTATTTGACCGCATCAGGGAGAACATCCGAAAAACCAGCGAATCATCCCTATCCCCCCTTATCAATCAGAGCATCAATGAGGTGTTGAGCCGGACCGTGGTAACCTCGCTCACCGTCTTTCTGGCGGTCTTTGCCTTATGGATTATGGGCGGCGTGGTAATCCATGATTTTTCCTTTGCCCTGCTGGTCGGAGTAATCATCGGTACCTATTCCTCGATTTTTGTCGCCAGTCCCGTTCTCTGTGTCTGGCGTAAAGACAAGATAGTGGCAATGTGATTTATGAACACCGGCTTATTGGAAGGACAGGTCAGGCGTCTATCAAAGTGCAAGACCTTTACCTTTGCCTGTCATCCGGGGGTGGGCTGCTTTACGGAATGCTGCCGCGAGCTTGATCTTGCCCTCACCCCCTATGACGTTATCAGGCTTAAACTTGCGCTTTCCTTGAGCTCCAATGAGTTTCTCGACCGATACGCCGTTATTGAGCAGGAAGAGGATGACCCCTTTCCCTATGTGTATCTCGGGATGAAGGACGACGGCCGGGGAAGCTGCCCCTTTGTCTCGGCATCAGGCTGTACGGTATATTCCGGCCGGCCGGGCGCTTGCAGGATGTATCCCCTGGGTCGTGCCGCCCATCAGGGCCCCAAGGGTGAAAAAAAGGAATATTACGTGTTGGTGGAGGAACCCCATTGCCGAGGGTTACTGGAGCCAAGGGAGAACTCGACTACTACCTGGATCGAGGAACAGGGACTCTTACCCTATAATGAGGCCAATGACGAGGTAATGGAGATCCTCCAGCATGAAGGGATAAAAAACGGGCTTAAACTGTACGGCGAACAGCGCGATCAATTTCTTCTCGCCCTCTATGATCCGGACCGTTTTCGTGCCCATATCCTGGCAAGGGGGCCGGATGTCCGGATGTTCTCGACCAAGACCATCGAAGAAATTGCCGGAGCCTCAGAAACGGACCTATTAAGCCTTGGAATCGAGTGGCTCAAGAAGATATTGTTTTAAGGTATTCGTTCAGACCCCTCACCCCGACCCTCTCCCAAAGGGCGAGGGAGAAAACAATTC
>CAZDYX010000324.1:0-4530 GCA_964509775.1 uncultured Desulfobulbia bacterium
CGCCACCAGTATCCGCATCTGGGGAGTGATCTTGATCATGGCTCCCGGCTCCAGAAGGCCTTGCCCAGGCTGGTTGATTCCAATTTCGAGCTGTTTGCATGGGGACACCTCCCCATGCAACTAAAATACAAAGATTTGAGAATGTATCGAACTTTCTTCAAAGTTTTAGCGGAAGAGCATCCGAATGTTTTCGTTGTCGAAAAACCCTTTTATCGTTTGTAAGGACGGCCTTCATTGCCAAGGGCGCTCTCTCCAGCCCCGATAAGTTAACTGGAATACAATCTTGACATCCGTATTTTTTAAAGTTAAGCTATAAATTATATGGATAAAAAAAGATTGCTCGAACATAAGATCAATCGGTTGCTGGAAATGTTTCCGGCCGTGGCTATTATCGGTCCGCGGCAATGTGGAAAATCAACCCTGGTCCGGGCCATCCGGCCAGACTGGAAATATTACGACCTTGAACGACCGGATGATTACCAGCTCATCACCAGTGATCCCTTGGGTTTTTTCAGCCGGCAGCGGGAGAAGACCATCATTGATGAGGCCCAGCAGTTTCCTGAATTGTTTCAAGTGTTACGGGGCATCATCGATCAGGATCGGCAGGCGGTTGGGCGATTTCTGCTCACCGGGTCAAGTTCTCCTGAAATCGTCAAGGGTCTTTCTGAAAGTCTGGCAGGCAGGATTACCACGGTTGAGCTCTGGCCGTTCAAGGCGTCGGAATTTTACGATAAGCCGCTCTCTCCCATTTATACCATCCTCGCGGATGCCAATGTTGATCTGCATGCTTTGTCATCGCTCAAGCCGCTACTGCAGCCAGCCCAGATCTATGAGCACTGGCTGCTGGGCGGCTATCCCGAACCCCGGATAAAGAGCCAGTCCATGCCTGACTTTTATGGTCTATGGATGGATGAGTATTTCGCCGATTATATCAGGCGGGATATTCAACGGCTTTTCCCGCGCATCAATACACATACGTTCCGGCTCTTCATTCAGACCCTTTCCTTCCATTCCGGCAAAATGCTCAACCAGTCAGAAATTGCCAGGGCTTTGGAGGTTAGCTCGCCAACGGCCAAGGAATATCTGGAAATACTGCACAACACCTTTATCTGGCGAAATCTGCGAAGTTATGAAAGTAACAGCGTCAAAAAGGTGCAGAAGATGCCCAAAGGATTTTTTCGGGACCAGGGGATCCTGCATCATCTCCTGAAAATCAGCGATCTCGACAAAATGCTGATTCATCCGGTGGCAGGGTCTTCCTTTGAGGCCTTTGTCATCGAAGAGATCATCAGGGGGTTCCAGTGCACCTTAAAGACCGGGCTCGATTTTCATTTTTATCGCACAAAGGATAAATCCGAAATCGATCTGATTGTTGCCGGCTCTTTCGGGGTAATCCCGTTTGAAATCAAACTGGGGCATAAGGTGAACCAGCGGATGCTGACGGGGTTGAAAAATTTTATCCAGGACACCAAGGCCCCTTTTGGCGTTCTGGTCAATAATGCCGATAAAATTGAATTGCTATCCGACAACATCATCCAGATCCCCGCCGTCTATTTTTGACCTACCCCAAAAAAATTATTCTCGATTCAGCAGATTCAGGATATTTCCGCTGTAGATCATATCGAGGTCGGTGATAAGAATTTGCCTTCGGAAAGGCCGAGCGGTCAAAAAAAAAACGCGTTAAGCCCGCCGGCTCTCGATCAAAAACAGACCCAAGCAGCCTTTTTGGGCATAGCTACCATGATGAAAAGCAGGATGTCAAGGATGATGACGAGGGCATTGACCGCGGTGTTCAGGCCGAAGGTTTTTCTGTAAGTTCGAGCAGGGTTACGGTCTCAAGATGATGGGTCGGGGGGAACGTATCAAGGGGCTGCAGGCGGCAGGGGATATAGCCGTGATCGGCAAGCCTTGCGAGGTCCCGGGCCAGAGTTACAGGGTCGCAGGATATATAGATGATACGGCGGGCACCAACGGCGCGAAGATGCCTGATTATATCCGCACATCCGGTCCGAGGCGGATCAAGGACCACACAATCAAAGGTCTCGCCATGAGAGAGCACGGCCAGAATCCCCTGCAAGGCTGAAGAGGCGTAAAACCGGCAGTTAGTTATCTTTGCCTCCTCCATATTGCGTTTGGCCCACAGGATAGCGCCATTCGAAAGATCATAGCCCACCACCTCTTTTGCATGGAGGGCAAGGGGCAGGGAAAAATTGCCCATCCCGCAGAAGAGATCAAGCACCATGCCCTGAACGTCCGGGCAAGACCATTCCAGTACCAGTCTCACCAGATTTTCGTTCTGGGCCTGATTTACCTGACAAAACACCCCGGGGGCAAAGCCAAGAACGAGGTCGCTTCCCCCTGTAACCGAGGCGGACAGGGTAAACCGGAGGACACCTGGGTTCACTTCCCGGTCCAGCCTGGTCATCCGCGACCGGTCTCGGTGGGAAGGGTCAGGAAAGGAGGCAAAAACACCCTGAACAGCGGCGATTTCTTTACACACCTGATCGGCGATAATCCGCTCCCGTTTGTCGGGTTGCCTCCGATGGTGGAGCAATACATAAACCGCGCCGTCATCCGGGCTCACCATAAGTTCAAGCTCTTCGGCATATTCGAGCAGCGGAGAGGCAAGGTCCGATTCGAAAAGACCCAGCAGGACGACATTGATCTCCGGCCGGGCAAGAAGGCAGGTCCGGATAGGACAAACGGAATGTGAACGGGGATGGCGAAGGCCGACCTTTCCCTTTTCCACCTTAAGACGCAGGCGCTGACGGTAATGGAAAATCAATGGAGAAGGGATGATAGGGGCGAGAAATCGGGTGAGGGCCTCTTCTTTATAGGGGGAGATCCGGCCGAGGGACTCCCGGACCATTTCGGTCTTGAGCCTGAGCTGGCAGTCGGGTGTTGCATGCTGCAGATCACACCCGCCACACCTCCCATAATAAGGGCACGGCGGTTGAATGCGATGGGGAGAAGGAGTGAGGACCTCTAAAAGGCGGGCGAAAAGATAATCCCTTTTCCGTTTTATAGCGGTCAGTCGAACCTCTTCCCCGGGAAGGACCTGGGGAACAAGGACCACCATGCCGTCCGGCCGGCGGCCAAGACCAAGGCCGCCGGCAATCAGTTTTTCGATGGTAACGACAAAAGAAGGGTCATTTCCTGCCTTGATCATCGTTTTATAATGGGTTTTGTTCCTCCCCTTATGTAAGGGGAGGTTAGGAGGGGTTCCCAGGGCCTAAGTCAATGATATTGATTCCATGGCCTAAGATTTGCCGACCGAGGCCAGGGCCTGCTCGTAGGCAATGCGGGTAGACTGGTTGAAACAGACAAGGAGTATCCTCTCGATCTCCGGATTGGCGACAAGGGCGGACTTTGTCTCGGTAAGCGCAATCCGGGCCGCCTCTTCCCTGGGAAAACCATAGGCCCCGGTGCTGATGGCAGGAAAGGCGATGACCCGCAAATGATGCTCCCGCATCAGGGCAAAGCAGCTCCTATAACAGCTTTTCAGGAGCTCTGACTCGCCGTGGCCACCTCCTTGCCAGACCGGGCCCACAGTATGAATCACATAACGGGCCGGAAGCTTATAGCCGCGGGTGATTTTGGCCGCACCAATGGGGCATCCGCCCAGGATGCGGCATTCGGCGAGGAGCTCAGGCCCGGCTACCCGGTGGATGGCACCGTCCACACCGCCGCCTCCAAGTAAGCCTTGGTTTGCGGCATTCACAATGGCGTCCACGCCAAGCGTGGTGATGTCGGCCTCAACAAGAGAGATTTTTTTCAATATCATACGCCCGCAATTGTCATGGCAACTACTTAGGTGGATAGTCTGTAGGTGTTTAGGTGGATAGGGGGAATAACCATGCGAGTTCACAAAAAGGCCGTTCTTTGCCCAGTCCTAACAGACTACAGACTAAACAACCTTAAGCAGTTTTCAGGCATCAATACTTCTTCTCCGCATAGGCAAGCCAACCCCCGGCCTTGACCAGATCGCGGTCAAAACCCGAAAGGGTAAAGGCAATGGAGGTGTGATCGGCATCATCGGCAACAATTTTTCCCTGCTCGACATCCACGGCGATGGAGAGTTCCGGGCCCAAGGAAAAAAGGGTCTCGATATCACCAGTCGGAAGTTCAAGGGCCAGCAGCCCGCAATTAAATATATTTTGCCGGAAGATCCGGGCAAAGCTTTCCGCTATGACTACATTGATCCCATTTTCCTCAAACACCCAGACCGCATGCTCCCGGGAGGAACCGCAGCCAAAATTTTTTCTGGTCACAATGGTTTTGACGTTCTTGACCGTCCTGCTTGCCAGATCAAGGTCTTCGAGCTTCAGGTCCTCAAGCATGTGAGGTTTAAGGGCCGCCTTGGTAATCTCGGTCAAATATTTTGCCGGGATTATCTCATCGGTATTGATGTCATTCCGGTCCAGAAACAGGACCGGACCGCCAAACTCCTTCATGGTGCCTCCCTTATTACCGTAAAAATAGAATTCAGGAGTCAGAATTCAGAATTCGCCCTGAACATGCCCAGCTTGT
>CAZDYX010000325.1:0-3315 GCA_964509775.1 uncultured Desulfobulbia bacterium
CGGCGCAGACAGCCACACCCTTGTGGCGCTGCGAGTCACTGATCATGGACGAAAAGAGAATGACCGGAATACCCCGGTATTCCGGCCGTTCCTTAATGCGTTTGCACAGGTGATGCCCATCCATGCGCGGCATCTCAATATCGGTAATTACCGCCAATACGGACTCGGCAAGAATTCCTTTCTGCCGCAGCCCCTCCAGATAATCCCAGGCTTCCTGGCCATCCTGATGGTCTGACACCTTATAGCCGGCGCTCTTAAGTCTTTCAAGCAATTGCCCTCTGATAAAGGCCGAGTCATCAACGATCAGAACCTCCTTTTTGTTTTCTTCTCCCTCCCCTTGTTGATCACCAGCATCGTTGCTCACCGTCGGAAGCCCCATGCTCGGGTCAATGGTCGCCACTATCCTCTCAAAATCCACCATCTGAACGACCTTGCCTTCAATAAGGCAAACAGCGGTCAGGCTCTTGTAGCGACCGATGACCTCGGGCGGGGTCTGGACGTCTTCCCAGGAGATCCGCGAGACCTTTTCCACCCCATGGGTGATGAAGCCGAATGGCTTGCCGTTGATCTCGCTTACGATCACCACCCATTTTTTTCGCAACTCCGGGGTGATGTAGGGTTCAAAGTTAAAAACCCTCGGCTGACGAGAGGTGACGCGGCCAGCGCCGTGGATATCGACTTCGAGAAAAACTTTGGCTTCGGGCTGCGATGACAGGCGTACGGTTGTCCTGAACTTCGACCCAAAACACTTCCTTACGGGCAGCGATATCGCCAGTGCCGTGGATTTTGTCTTCGACTAAAACCTCCGGCCGATAGGAGGTGCTGCGGCTAGCGCCCCAGATATCGACCTTGAGCCGTTCTAAGAGGTGAGTTCGCGAGCGCGAGGCGCCCCGGCACAACCAATAAAATCGATCTGGCAGCCCATTATTTTTAGCAGGTAGCAATGAACAGCGACGGTTCTGCAGGAGTTGAACAGGAATTTCATGAGCCAATAGATGTATGGAAGATAGTAATTGTTGAATGCAATTCGTTAAGCGGAACTCCTATATGTGTGTCTCAACATCAATCACGTGAAAAGGGAGGTTTATGATGCGTGTTGTCATCTTGGTTGTCATAGTCATTCAAGTTCTTTGGTTTGGGACCGGGAATTCGCAAGCTGAAAAGGTCCTTGAGCCAACCTTTATTGCCAAGAGCACCTTCGTTAATCTTGCCGATTCGAAGTCTAAAACTCTGCAACCTCAGGGATACGCTTACCTGCCTGCTGGAACACGATTCTTGGCCTTTGAAAAAATCGTAACATACTTAGGTTCCAAGAGACGTCTTATCCTCACAGAGAGTGGGCTGTGGGCATATATAAAGGATACCGATGAGCAATACTGGAATCCAACCAGGATAGACTTTTTTCGCGAAAACGAACAAGTGGCTATTATACGCCAGAAGTATTCCCTATCTATGAAGCTTTCAGATGAAATTTCATTGAACATTACCTTGACACCGAGTGAACATTATCGGTTAGCCCGTCAGGACGATAGGGGAGTCTTTGTGGCTATAGATAATAGAAAACTTGCCAAACTAGATCGAAGTGTAGTGATAGAAACACTTATACCGTTTTCTTGTGTAACAATTTGGGATCGTAATGACAAACTCGTTTTCGCTGACACCCATCCTTTTGAAGAAAGCGTATATAATAATACTATATGGGGTATATATAAAGACTGTGATACAACCGAAACGAGAACCCTGAAGATAGGAGGTGGATTTGGCATAGATATCAGCAAGTACTTCGCTTTTCTGAAATTCAATAGCGATGCTGAAATCAAAAGAATGCAAGAATTTGGCGCATCAGTTAACGTAGCGCGGTGGTATTATAAACGATCGGAGAAGGATGGACATTATTCCGTTACAAGAAAGATAGCCTGTACAGGGTCTGGAGAGGTGGCGTACAGCTACAATAATGTTGACCACTTGGAAGTTGTTTTAACTAAGGAACTTGCTGGCAATCAGGGGATAGCCTGTGACGGAGCGACTGGACAGATCTTGGTATCTTGCCCTGATCAATATTTTAAGATTGAAAGTTTTCTTTTGGCCCGCAATTATAGTTTGGATGAAATACCTTTTGCAATATCCAGGGTAGCTAAATTTAAGGATTTATATTCGGGTGTCTGTGCAGAAAAATAAGAATACCTAATACAGATGGTTTGCCATTTTGTGAGCCACATAAGATTGTGTGCGTATCCAAGCCATCCTGTATTGAGAAGCCGACAGTCTTCTGCCAACGAGCGCATTCAGTCGGACGAGCAACCAGGTAAAGTGGACCCATTGTCAAGACTGATTTTAGCGATTAGACATTATCGGAAATTGCCAAACCAGCCCACGGAAGCACAGAAAATCAAGGCGTTTCGCAGGCTGGAACTCAATTTCCGATAATGTCTATTAAGCTACATTCTCATTGTTAGATTTCCACCAGTTTAACTTTTTCTTGTAGGACATTATTGCCTCGTTATTATATTTAAAATATGTTTAAATATAATTTTTATTTAACTAGATGGTAGCATAAAACTAATGGTTATCATGAGCGTTTGAATATCTATTGACGTATTATGTATTTATTATTGCATTGGCCGATTTCCTTCCGCTCATACGTCGATCCCCAATGCGATAAACCCAATCAAACAAACAGTTCCTTTAACGTTTGTCCAGGCAGGGAAGATACACCTCGGCTGGCGTCATGTATCCGAGAGATTGATGAAGTCTTCGGTTGTTGTAGAAATCAAAGTAATCAGCCAACGATCGCGTTGCCTCTCTAACACTTTGATAATTCTTCAAATACACCTCTTCATACTTGACGGACCGCCAAAGCCTTTCAATAAAGATATTGTCTAGCGCGCGCCCCTTGGAGTCCATACTAACTCGAATTCCTTTTTCCAAGAGAGGTCGCAGGAAATCATCGGAGATAAATTGCGATCCCTGGTCAGTGTTGAAGATTTCCGGGGTCGATCTGATCAGCGCCTCCAGAAGACCATCGACGCAAAAAACAGGATCGAGCGTGTTGCTCATCTTCCACGACAAGACATACCTGCTATACCAGTCAATGACGGCCATGAGATAGAGGAAACCGCTGCCTACCCTAATGTATGTGATGTCGGTACTCCATACAAAATTCGGACGGTCAATCTCCACATTCCTCAACAAATACGGATAGACTTTGTGTTCCTGTCTTCTCTTGCTTAAATTTGGCCCAGGGAAAATGGTCTGCAGGCCCATGAGCCTCATTATCCTCTGAGCTCTTTTTCTCTATTGTCACAAAATTCAGTT
>CAZDYX010000325.1:3325-4515 GCA_964509775.1 uncultured Desulfobulbia bacterium
GTCGGGCATTAGGATTAGAATCATGTCCTCACTATACCTGACTGAAGATATATCCCCTGCAAAGATCCTTGACAGTATATCCGACCCGGTGTTTGTGGTGGACAGAGAATATAAAATCACCTATTGTCACAAAATTCAGTTGGATTTCTCCAGGTGCGGTTGCCTTGTGAACAAACGAACCATTTGTTCTGGTAAGGTTGGCAACTTTACAAGCGCCTGGAATCCCGGAAGTATGCGCTCGGAGTCTGTCTGCAAATCCGAAGCGTTGGCGGGAAGTATTACCCCTATCTCGGCAAACAGTTCTTCAAGATTTGTTTTGCCATTGAGGAGGATCTCCATATAGTCAGGATTGCCCAGATTTTTTACCAAGGGTGTATCGGCTAGCATCGTCTGCAGCACCCGGCACATGGAGTCGTTTCCTGTTTTCCGGCGATGATCACGCCGCACCCCACGGAAGAACTGTTCAAGGATATTGTTAGTGCGCTGGGGATAGATGGTGACTGTGCCGTTGGGGGTATCCACCTTGATGGGATCGGCGAAAAGCTTATCACCGTACTTGTCGATCTGCTCCGCCATCTTGCGGCAGAGCGGATCAGTTGACAGTCTGTGGTCCTCTTCGATCTCGCGGCGGAACTGCTCCACGCTTTGACGAATGCTGGATATGGCTTCAGCGGTGCCCTCATCGTTGAGACCATTGCCGCCACCGGGCTGGGCTATGCGCATGGCCTTGCGCAGGCGGTCGAAGATCTGACCGCGCCAGCGAAGCTCCTCTACCGCTTGGCGAAGAGCCGGATCATTAGCAGCGAGCGTGATTTCCCTCGCCAGCTTGAGGAGGGGGTGTTTGTCGCGGTGGCCGTCGTTGTGCAACAGGCCCAAAAACTCCGGAAGACGGCGTTCCAGACCCAACAACCGTTCAGCAAACTCCAGCAGGGGGCGGTCGAAAGGAAAGCCATAGCCGTCCCCAACGTGTTTGCCATGCAAGGCCCACAGCGGCAAGCAAATAGGCCGAGGCAAGTGGCAAGCGTTCAGTATGATCCAAGGGGAGGCCGGCCATGATAGCTTTTGCCAATAATGCAGGGTTTTCATCTTTGCTCTGATCGAGATGCTGCCGCGTTTCCCGCACCAAGGCCATGTAGCCGTGAGCTGGCCGCGTGGTTACGCAGGCGCTTGCGCAGCTCGCTGTATGCCGG
>CAZDYX010000326.1:0-4509 GCA_964509775.1 uncultured Desulfobulbia bacterium
ACTACCGCAACCTCGTGGGGCGTCAGACTACCATGACCCCCGGCGAATCATCCACCACCTCCCCCACCCGGACCGCGGCCTTTACGCCGGCCTGCGAGAGTGCGGCCAAGAGCTTATCGGCCTGGGCGTCCGGAACCGCGAGCAGGAGACCGCCGGACGTCTGAGGATCATAGAGCAATTCCTCTTCGGAGGAGGAAACGGCAACCCTGATCTCCATTTTTTTCTGGGTCATGAGCCGGTTGGGTTTATTGCTTCCGGTGGTCTCACCTTTTTTATACATCGCCAGGGCGCCGGGGTAGAAGGGCAGGGTCGAATAATTAAGGATGATTCGTACCCGGCTCCCCTGGGCAACCTCAAGGCAATGGCCGGTTATCCCGTAACCGGTGATATCGGTACAGGCGTGGAGTTCAAAGTCAAGGGCGGCCTTCATGGCCGGCCCGTTCAGCAGGGCGAGAGACGGGAGCACATTTCGTTCAATTTCTTGATAGGCCATCTTGCCGGACCGGACGGCGTTAAAGAGGACACCCGAACCCAGGGGTTTGGTCAGAATCAGGGCGTCTCCCGGCCGGGCCCCGCAATTGGTGATAATCCTATCCGGGTGGACGATGCCGTTAACACAGAGTCCATACTTGGGTTCCTCGTCATCGACGGTGTGCCCGCCCACCAGACAGGCACCCGCCTCGGTCACCTTGTCGTGACCGCCGCGAAGGATCTCCCGGAGGACCCCGATGTCTAAGTGTTTGGCGGGAAACATCACCACATTGAGGGCGGTGAGGGGCCGGCCGCCCATGGCATAGATGTCGGAGATGGAGTTGGCGGCGGATATCTGGCCGAACCAGTACGGATCATCAACGGGCGGGGTAATAAAGTCAACCGTGTTGATCATGGCAATGTCATCGGAGATCCGGTACACCGCCGCATCATCAGAGGTCTCAAAGCCGATCAGCAGGTTGGGGTCGGCGGAACGGGTGAACCCGGCAAGCGCGTCCGACAAAACTGCCGGACCGATTTTGGCCGCTCAACCACAGGTGCGGGCCAACCGCGTCAATGTCTTTTTCGTGAAAATTTTCACTAATCATTCTCCTCGGATTTGTCGATTTTGTGTTTTTTCCGAGACAAATATCTGTAATTATTTTTTCAGACGCAGACGGGCGCCAATTCTGTGAATTTATTTCTGTGCGAACCTTTAACCTATTAAATGAAAACAGCCCGGACTGCAAATTGGAAGTATTGATAGCACGATACTGATGTATAGGAATTACCGTGAAAATAGAATTCAGGAGTCAGGAGTCAGAATTCAGAATTCGCCCTGAACATACCCAGCTTGTCTTTATTTCCTTATTCTGACTCCTGAATTCTGAATTCCTTTTCATGATCTGGGGGTGATCTCTGATCATGAGCATTTATAGAGGAAACATAATCAGCCATTCACCGTAAACCTGGATGCTCCCCCTGAGTACCGATCATCACCTTTTTAATCGGTATGCCCGCCCCGCTTTCGGCCATTGCCTTCTCGACCACCTTCGGCAAGACGCCGCAACAGGGAACCTCCATAAAAACCACGGTGACGCCCTTGATCTTCATGGTCCGGAATATGGCGGTGAACTTGGCAAGATATTCATTAAGGTCATCGAACTTGGGACATCCCACCATGACGACCCTGTTCCCCATAAAATCCCGGTGAAATTCCGGGCAGGAAAAGGCCGAACAATCGGCCGCCACCAAAAGATCGGCATTTTTTAAGAATGGGACGTCGGCCGGGACCAGCCGGATCTTGATGGGCCAGGCCCTGGATACGGATTTAAGAAAGGCCCCGCCTCCAAGAATGCGGGTTGACAAGCAGGAGCAGGAGGGAGAAGGTATGGTTTCTTCCTCCTCCTTTTGGGTACGCAAAAATTCCTCCACTGCCTGGGCGTCAAAGTCCTCGGCATCCCGCTCCGTAACGGTGAGCGCCCCCATGGGGCACTCACCCAGGCAGGCGCCCAGGCCGTCGCAGTATTTTTCCGCTACCAGTCGCGCCTTGCCGTCCACAATCCTAAGGGCGCCCTCGGCGCAGGATGGCACACACTGGCCGCAGCCGTTACAAAGATCTTCATCGATCTCGATAATCTTTCTTTTGATCTTCATAAGTTACCTCCTGAATATGTTTTTTGCCAGTTGCCGGCCATGGACCGTGAGAAACGAGCCCTCCAGGATGGCATTGATACTTTCGGCGGGGATGGGGTTCTCCTGGTGACTTTCTTCCAGATTGACCAGGACATCGGCATCATAGACCGCCTTAAAGTTTGTCGTCTCTTCCGGCCTCGGGTTATGGTGATGGCCAACGATATCACAAACCTCTTCGATCAGGGCCGGGTCGGCGCCAAGTCGGGTCAGGATCTCCCTTGCCAGGGGTGGACCTTCCTGGTGCTGGAGATGGGCTGCCGAGCTCTGAAATTTCCCTTCCGCCTCCTTGATGCCGATATCGTGCAGATAGGCGGCAATCAGGACCACGGCAAGGTTTGCCTTCTCCTCTTTTCCAATCGCCTCGGCATAACGGGCTACCCTGCTTGCGTGCTCTATCCGCCGGAAGTCATCGCCAAAATAGCGCTTCATCTCAAGTGCCACCCGGTCCTTCAACAGGTCGGTGCGCTTAGTCAAAAGCCCGGGGGGCAGGTCTCCCAGACACTGCTCGGCATAGGCACAATAGGAGGCACAGCCGAAGTCAATGCTGGGGTTTAGCAGCCGGTGATTGCAGTGCTTGCAGGTCCGTATGCTGTCGTCCTTAAAAAACTCCACGGTCTGACCGCAATGTTGGCATTTGATTTCAAAGATGGCGTTTTTATCCCAATATCTACTGTCCTGACCCGGGCATTGCATGGTTCTACCTCCTAACCCCGATAAACGGGATAAGTACCTTTACGAAATTATTTTCTGCCAAAAACGCGCAGAAAATTATTTCTTAAGTACTAAAAATTAACCCAAGATGGCCGCGAGATCCTTGGCCGGGGTGGTGATGGGCTTGATGTTAAAGTTTTTTACCAACACATCCAGAACATTGGGGGTGATAAAGGCCGGAAGGCTTGGTCCCAGACGGATGTCCCTTATCCCTAACGAAAAAAGGGTCAAAAGAATCGCCACTGCCTTTTGCTCGTACCACGAGAGAATCATGGACAGGGGCAGGTCGTTGACCGTGCAGCCGAAGGCATTGGCCAAGGCCCCGGCAATGGTGATTGCCGAATAGGCGTCATTACACTGGCCCACGTCAAGCAGCCTGGGAATGCCGCCGATATCCCCCAGGTCCTGGTCAAAAAAACGGAATTTCCCGCAGGCAAGGGTGAGCACCACGCAATCCCTCGGAATCTGGGCAACGAGTTCGGTATAATAGTTCCGGCCGGCCTTGGCGCCGTCACATCCGCCCACCAGGAAGAAATGGCGGATGGCCTTGCCCTTCACCGCGTCAATGATCTTGTCGGCCACGGAGAGTATCGTGTTCCGGGCAAAACCCACCATTACCGATTTATTGTTGGTGTCTTCCGGAAAGCCGGGCAGGGAAAGTGGGCAAACTCCCGCACCTGATTTTGCCAGGCCGTACCGTAATGGCCATAGAAGTGGGGGTATTTTTTGAGCTCCGGATAGCCGTGGCAGGGGAGCATCTCGCCGTGGGTATAGACGTTAATGTCCTTGCCGGCGCTCTGCCTGAGGATCTTGTCGAGATCCTGCAGGTCATGGCCGGAGACCGCAATGGCCTTTCCTTTTTTGACGCCGAGCAAGACCTTAGTGGGTACCGGGTGACCGTAGGTGCCGGTATTGCCGGCATCGAGGAGTTCCATGGCCCGCAGGTTAATGGTGCCGCATTTTAATACCAGGGAAACCCAATCCTGAAGCGTTAGATCCTTGCGGAGCATACTGGCCAGGCCCTCCTGGATAAAGGCATATACGGCCTCGTCTTCCTGACCCAGGATCTGGGCATGATCGGCATAGGCGGCAACCCCTTTAAGACCAAAGCGCAGGGTGTGTTTCAATGAAACGATATCCGGATCTTCGTCTGTGGGCCTCATTATGTTTTCGATTTCCTCCCCCTGCCTGACCAGGCCGGCAAGATCCTCCGCCGGTTTGAAACCGACCGGCCCTGCCGAGCTATCAATTTTACCCCCGGCAGCCTGCACCCTTTCCTTAAGGCGCTCGCGTAATGACACGCACTGATGGATAAGACCGGCCAACCGTTCGGGATCAAAATTGACATTGGTCAGGGTGGAAAAAACCCCCTTGAGCGTAAAAACATCGACCTCATGGTCAACAACCCCCACCCCGCGACCTTCCACGGCATGGACCGCAAGCCCCTGCAGGGCGTAGATGAGAAGATCCTGTAGGGCGGCGACATCAGAGGTCTTGCCGCAGACACCAATGGTATCGCATCCTTTTCCTTTAGCCGTCTGTTCACATTGATAACAAAACATTTTTTTTCCTCCTTTAATCAATTGATGGTTCAACTAATCAGGTTGTTTAGTCTGTAGTCTGTTAGGGGCA
>CAZDYX010000327.1:0-486 GCA_964509775.1 uncultured Desulfobulbia bacterium
CCAGGTGATCTTGCGGGTGACAAAGGTCTCGCCGCGGACCGGAGACTCGTGGTTGAAGAGGATGCCGTTGCAGGCGTACATTCGGTATGCCTCCCGATAGTTGACCACGATCCAGTAGGCATAGAGTTTGGCCACGGCATAAGGCGACCTGGGGTAAAAGGGGGTGGTCTCCTTCCGCGGGATCTCGCAGACCTTGCCGAACAACTCAGAGGTTGAGGCCTGATAAAACCTGGTCTTCTCCGCCAGCCCCAGGATGCGGATCGCCTCCAGAAAACGCAGGGTGCCGAGGGCGTCGGAATTGGCCGTGTACTCCGGCTCCTCAAAGGAGACGGCCACGTGGGACTGGGCCGCCAGGTTGTAGATCTCGTTCGGCTGTACCCGCTGGATGATGCGGAGCAGGCTGGAGGAATCGGTCATGTCGCCATGGTGGAGGATGAATTTACGTTCCTCTTCGTGCGGGTCCTGATAGAGATGATCGATCCGGTC
>CAZDYX010000327.1:496-4500 GCA_964509775.1 uncultured Desulfobulbia bacterium
CGGTCGGTATTGAACAGGGAGCTGCGACGCTTGATCCCATGCACCTCATAGCCCTTCTTCAACAGAAATTCGGCCAGATAGGCACCGTCCTGCCCGGTTACACCGGTAATCAATGCCTTTTTCACCATGGTGATATCCTTGGAAGCCTTACGTAGATTAACGATCAGAACCCCTGATCATTCGACATCCTGGCCCTATGGGTTTTCCTTGGAATAGCGTCTTTCCAAGTCAAGTAAGGTGTCGAGGCACCCCGGGGGGTTATACCCCTTTTTTTCTCCATAGGGATTGAACTGCACGCCGATTTGGTACGAATAACTTTTCTCCGGATTAAGGGTAACCCAGGCCACCACTCCTTTCAACATCAGGAGAAGATCACCCTCAGGACCGTAGATCTTGAGGGAAAGATTGGTATCGGGCTTTATGCCTTGTTGCAATAAAAACTGAAGCCCGCCCAGGCTTAAATCGAGGATGGGATACACATCCTCGGTAAACCCGCCCGCTGAGAAGATGCCCTCCTTTTTATAGCTGAGGGTGGCGCCGAAGATAACAAAGCGGCTGCACTGTCTTTTCATTCCTTACCTCAGTATTCAGAATTCAGGAGTCAGGAGGGGAAATAGATTCTTCTAAATTCTGAATTCTGACTCCTGAATTCCATTTTCATCATTCTACCCGCCGGCCGTGGGGGTTAGTTAGATCCGGGCAGACAGGAAAACACATCTTTTTCGAGGAGATATCCCGCCTCTTCAATATCCGAAAAGATGAGCTCAAAGCAAGGACTATTTTCCACCAACCGTATCATAGCAGAGATATCGACCGGATCAAGGTCCCGATCTGAGGAACCCGTCCTGACCAGAAGGGCCAATGCCGTAGCCTTATCAAGAGCGGAGATACGGGAATCGGCATTTGCGGAGAATTGGGGAAAAACGATGGCGCCGACCCTGGCCACATCGGTGATCGGGGCCATACTAGCTAGGGGTGGCAAGAGATAGCGGACTTCCTTGGCATCCGCTCGGATGTAAGCAGCAAGTTTAGGAAGATCGGGATAATAAGGGCTCAACACGCCGACCGAACCGGACTTTACGCTCATGGGCAAGGGGCATGGTAAGACCGTCAGGCGTTGTACATCGAGAATTGCGAGCTCGTCGGAAAAAAAGATATTGCCTTGGCTTGCCAAAAAAGCGGCCAAGGTGGTTTTTCCTTTGCCGGCCTCGGCAGGGAAAAGGATCGCCGTCCCTTCTTTCTTTATAACTGCTGCATGAAACAGCAGTTTATCCGTCATAGCGATTGAAACTGCGGCAAAGGCCAGGGTCAGGAGATGGGGGAGCACCATATCGAAGGGAACCGCCCAAGCGGCAATCCGGCCATCAATAACAATATTCCAGGAATCCTTCCGGCCGGGTTCGGAGAACACCCACAGACTTGTCAGCCTGGTGCCCCGACCACTGGTCGCCAAGTGACCCATGAGGGAGGCGAATTGGCGGGCAAGGATAGTGTTTTCACACCGAAACTCGCAATAATGGCCGGCAATGCAGAAAACAAGACAAACCTCGCCAGGAGGCGGCCCTGCTGTTTGAGGTCCCCAGGCAAAATCAACGGGATCTTCCCTGATTTCTGCAACCGGTGGAACATCCTCTCCCAAGAGGCCCTCTTGCCTAAAAAAATCCAGGGTAACCTGAACATCGTGTTCGGCCGCTACCCGCTCAACGGAAAATCCCAGGGAATATTGGGTGATCAACCCTTCGATATCCGTGGCCTGATCGAGAAGACACCAGATGACCGCCGCGGTCCGGTTGAGAAACCAAATCCGGCGGCCTCCCTTTCTGAACAGGACCCCGCCATCGACAAAGGGAAAAAATAGGACCTCCGACAAAGGCGGCCGGAAGTGCATCTCCGCATCAGAAGGCATGGTCTTTGCGATTCTCAGCCCCGCAACCACATGTCTCCCCTAAGAAACGTGTTTTGTCCGTTTTATGTTAGAAGATGGCAAACAGTGTTTGGACATCCCATCCCAAAAGACATCATCACTTCTTTTCTGGAGGCCGGGGAGGAGGAACGGGATTTAGATAAGGATTCTCTCCCTTGGTGGAGGTGTACCCCTTATGGGATCTAGCCGCATCCGCGTCTTCCACGAGCAGGGATAAGATAAGTGGTGTGGCGTAAGCCGCATACATACTCTTTCGTAAAAACTCCCGGCGGGCATTGATATTATCCTCAATAGAATATTTACTGGAATTGTCCATAGGGAGGGACCTCCTATAATTGACCTGATAATTATAACTGCTATTTCAGCCCGGATAACGACAACTTGCGTCTAGTCAAACATCAATGCAATAGTTTTTCCCAGCTTTGAAAACTCATTGCCTTCTTAAAGAAATAATGCATACGCCCAGCAATATTTCCTCCCCCTTCAACGTAACACACATTATGCCAGCTCCAGGGAATAATATTGAGGTAATAATAAACTTTGACAAACAGCAGCACAAAAAAACGCACAAACAATTCGCCTGGTGGACGAGAAATCTCACGATGTTCACTAAGATATTTACCCGCCACCGCAATTCGGCGGACATGCAGCTTGCTTCTCATCCGCGAGCAAAAGAAGGAAGGCAGAGGGACAGACATAAGTTGGTGGGCGGCCTCGGCATAGGCCAAAAGTTGATTTCCGAGCCCAGCCTTCCTGCCTGCAGTAACCCAACCATGCCAGTCAATATCACCCTCGTATTTAAAAGTCAAATAAGCGAAATCGGCCAAATGCAGCAAGGAGATATCTGAACGAATAAACTCCCCATGGGGAACCACCGCATGAATGGCATTATGCAGCAGTCGATGAGTGGGGGAAAGAATCCAAGTAGCATGGGTTCCAGCAAAAAGCGCCTTTCTTTTATTCAGCCAGGCGGTCTCCACGGATAACGCCCTACCCGCCTGTCCATAGGACAACTTGAAATGGACTTCCACCCCTGCTGGCAAACCCGGTTTAACGTACAAGGGCAGATGATGATGCCGGTCATCGGTAGGCAAGCCCTCTCCCTTCAATCCGGGATCAGCCACTTCCTGATAGCCGAGGGGAGAAAGGAGGTGGGTAACATCCGCCAAATGCTGTGGTGTAACAAGAAGATCAATGTCTACCATTAGCCGTGCTGCTGGATCTCCGTACAAGTCATCGCAAAAATTGGCCGCTCCCTTTAATAATATGACATCCAGGCCAGCATGACAAAAGGAAGAAAGCAACTCATCCAGCATCTGGAATAAAAAGGTATTGCGCCTGCTGTTTAACTGGAAAAGGTTATAAAGATACTCCTTGAGATCTTGAGGAATTTTATCAAGCAGTTTATCCTGTTCCAAACGTGCATACCACAATGGTGAACAAGAATGTTGATTTGCAAGATAGACAACGGGACGCCAATCTATCCCGCTACCTTCTATATATCGGGTCAGTGCCTGCAACCTGTCTTCATCCTTCCAGGGGCTTAGAAAAAGTCCCAGCAGACGATACGGGTTACCTTCAAACGAAGAATTCACATGAGTTTTTTCCTCTTCATTCCCAACAATCCCACCAGACCACTACCCAGGAGAATGACCGTTGCCGGTTCCGGAACCGGACTCGCGATGACATCATTGGCACAGGTGAAGGTACCCCACAAGACGTTCATGTTGTTGCTGAAGCCATAAAGATTGGGGTCGAAGTTGAAACTGAATGAATATGTATAAAGGGGACCGTTAATTCCGTCGTTTCCTATGATGGATGTTTTGGTGATTGTTAAAGCTTGCAGGAGAGATCCCGTGGCAATAGCCACCTCTGGGTCTTTGGGATGAAGTTCGTCATACTTTTCGCCGTAGTCGATCCCGCCTCCAGATCCGTATTTATTAGTCTCTTCAAAAAAATGCGAGGAATAGTCCCAGGCAGATACCGAATAAAGGCCCGTCCCAATCCCCCCAGCAGTGGGGAGACGGGTTCCGGCTGTTGTTGTATTGTCGTCGTTGTCCCAATTGATATGATCATATAA
>CAZDYX010000328.1:0-4498 GCA_964509775.1 uncultured Desulfobulbia bacterium
CCTGGACAAGGAATACCGGCTTTTCGCGGCCCATGAGCATTCCTTGATCGAGTTGCTGCAGACCGGACCCGGTTGCCGGGCAAAGGTGTATTTGCGACCCTCGAAGCGGAGCAAGGCCAGCACCCTCATTGTTCTCTTTGACGAACTGCCGGTCCGGGCGTGTTCAGCCGTCGGCAAAAGGGTGTCAACCCGGGTGGTGCGACGCATCGACCCCTTGCCCAGGGAAGGCGATGCCAGGCTCGATTCCCCGCCGCAGATGCCCTTGCTTTTCCCCGCCCCATCCGAATGATGATGATTTCGATTCGATTTCCAAATTAAAATAACCGCCAGATCCTCACATATTTTTTTGTCAGTAGAATACTATTTGACCTACATGACGAAGTATAATAGGTAACAATTGGGATGACCCTGAAGGATTTCTCGAATTGACGGCGAATAAGTACAATATGTCCTTCTCAACGGGAGGGCTCTTTTATAATGAATCACTTAGGGCTCTGGAGGTCTATCTCACCGTAAAAGACTGGCCTCAGGCCCGTGATAGGATTTTATCTGAAAACCTCTTTCAATCTAGGACCCAGAGCAGTGCAGCGCGAACGACACGGGAGATCTGCTGTCGCCTTGCAAAACTGACTGAGAACCAACTGCAACTCCTTGCCTCAGGGAGTACCCAGGAGCAGCTCTATCTTTTATGGGTAGCGGGATGCAAGCACTATCCTTTCATCAAAGAATTTGCGGTCAACGTCCTGCGCGAGAAGTTTCTTCGTCTGGATCTTCTGCTTACGCTTCAGGATTATGATGTTTTCTTTGAGGATAAGGCAGAGTGGCACGATGAGATTGAACGGCTCACTGCTTCAACCCGTGGTAAACTCCGGCAGGTGTTATTCAAGATGATGCGCGAGGCAGAGATTCTAACAAAGGACAATATGATACTGCCAGGTCTGCTCACAAGTGAATTGGCAGCGGTGCTTGCGGCGGATAACCCTGTCTGGCTGACGGTGCTGCCGGTTTCGGATGCAAAAAAAAATAGTTGTCAGTTGTCAGTTGTCAGTTATCAGTGATCAGTGATCAGTTATCAGAATAATACTGACAATACTGAGCCTCTTGCAAAAGTCGTGTAACCGTTCTCTTGGTACCAGCATGGCCATGAAATACGTCATTCCGGCAGTGTGTTGAGCCGGAATCCAGTTCTTCCGACGTGATAAAACGTCTGGATGCCGGATAAAAAAACTCCGGCATGACGGAAAATACATTTATCACGACTTTTGCAAGAGGCTCTACTGACAAATTTTAACGGAAACAATGATGAGAGCAGGACATTTCAGTATATCAGAATGCTTTGATCATCTCCTCAAAGTGATCAGCAGTGAACGGTTTTTAAAGAAGCAGGGCCTTGGCAATGAAGTGCCTTTTTTTATCTGTCCGTTCCTACCCAAGGATGCGTTGGCCATGGAACGGATACGGCATCAATTGCAGAACCGGTTACAGCAGCTCGGCATCCGCATTTTGGAAATAAATCTATACGACCTTGCTATTGAGATCCTGAAACAACGCGACATCTGGGAACAAATTTTGGAAATGGAAAAGGATGTTACCAAGGACCATCTCAAAGAGCTTCTACAAGGTGTTCTTGATTCCGAGGCCCATCTTGTTCCGGCCATTGCCCAAAAGATGGCGGAAGCCCCTTTTGATGTAATGATCATTGCCGGCGTCGGCGAGGTCTTCCCCTATATCCGTTCCCATAATGTGCTGAACAATCTCCAGAGCACCGCCAAGGAGCAACCGACGGTCATGTTCTTTCCCGGCGCCTATACCCATTCCCTGGAAGATGGGGCATCACTCGATCTTTTCGACCGTCTGCATGACGACAAGTACTATCGGGCATTCAATATCTTTCACTGTGAAGCGTGAGTGAGAAAAGTGGTCAGTTGTCAGTTATCAGTGGACAGTTAAAAACAAAAGCAGTTACTGATCACTGTCCACTGATCACTGATTTAAGAGGATTATCATGACGAAATTGAAGGACTTGTTTGCGAAACAGGTTGACCGCCCCATAGAAGGTGTCATCAAGGCCGACGATGAGGCCAGCCTCCGTTTGGAAGTCGAAGAATACGTCCTCACTAACGAGGTTGAGAAACGGCTGGCGAATTTTTTGGATGCCTATAGAAATTATGAAGGCGCCAACGGGGTCTGGATATCCGGCTTTTTCGGTTCGGGTAAATCGCATCTTCTGAAGATTTTAGCCCTCCTGCTCGAAAACCGCTTTATCGACGAGGTGCCGGTGCTTGATCTCTTCCTGCCGAAATGTAAGGACAATGAAATCCTTCGTGGCGACTTGAAGAGCGCCGTTGCCATCCCCTCGAAATCCATCCTGTTCAATATCGACCAGAAAGCTGACGTGATCAGCAAGACCCAGATCGACGCCTTGCTCTCCGTGTTCGTCAAGGTGTTTGATGAGATGTGCGGTTATTATGGCAAACAGGGCCATATTGCTCAATTTGAGCGAGATCTTGACAGCCGCAACCTCTATACCCCTTTCAAAGAGGCCTATCAAGAGATTGCCAAGAAGGAGTGGACCTTTGGCCGGGAACAGGCGCTTCTTGAGGCCAGAAACATCGCCAAGGCCTATGGCAAAGTCACAGGAGAAGATGAAGGCGCGGCCCTCGGAATCCTCGATAAGTACCGGAGTCAATACAAGGTATCCATTGAAGACTTTGCCGAGCAGATCAATGCCTATATCGAACGGCAGGGTTCTGATTTTCGGCTGAATTTTTTTGTAGACGAGGTCGGCCAATATGTCGCCGACAATGTCAAGCTGATGACCAACCTGCAGACCATAGCCGAAAGCCTGGCCACCAAGTCTCGTGGCCGGGCCTGGATTATTGTCACGGCCCAGGAAGATATGCAATTGGTGGTCGGCGAAATGAACAAGCAGCAGGGCAATGACTTTTCCAAGATCCAGGCCCGCTTTGCAAACCGGATGAAACTCACCAGCGCCAATGTTGACGAGGTTATCCAGAAGCGGTTGCTGCTCAAGAATGAAAACGGAGTGGCACATCTTTCGGAAGTCTATCATGAGCAGGTCAATAATTTTAAAACATTGTTCGGTTTTAGTGACGGTTCCCAGACCTACCGCAACTTTAAGGACCGCGATCATTTTATCCATTCCTATCCCTTTATCCCCTACCAGTTCACCCTTTTCCAGGCGGCCATCCAAAGCCTTTCCCAGCATAACGCCTTTGAAGGCAAACACAGTTCGGTGGGTGAACGTTCCATGCTCGGCGTTTTTCAGCAGGTTGCCATCAATATCGCCGATTGTCAGGTCCGGGAACTGGCCACCTTTGACCTCATGTTCGAAGGTATCCGCTCTGCAATCAAGGGTCAGATCCAGCGGGCCATCCTGGTGGCTGAGAAAAATCTCGGCAACGAATTCGCCATCCGGGTGCTGAAGGCCCTTTTTCTGGTCAAGTACGTCAAGGAATTCAAGGCGACGATCCGCAACTTGAGCATCCTCATGCTGGACAATTTCGACCGGGATATCGGCGCGCTGCATAAACAGGTGGAGGAGGCCTTGAACGTTCTTGAGCAGCAGACCTATCTCCAACGCAATGGCGAGGTCTATGAATTCCTCACCGATGAAGAAAAGGATGTCGAAGAAGAGATCAAGAACACCGATGTCGAAAACAGCGATGTCTCCGAGGAACTGGCCAAGCTCGTTTTCGACCACACCCTGAAAACGAGAAAGATCCGTTATGACGACAACGGCCAGGATTACTCCTTTACCAGAAAGCTGGATGACCGCCTCTGCGGCCGGGAGCATGAACTCGCCATCCATGTCATCAGCCCCTTCCATGAAAACTTGGAAAACGAGACCCTGCTCGGTATGCAATCCATGGGTAGGCCGGAAATGCTGGTTTTTATGGCGCCTGATGTCCGCTTTGTCCGCGACCTCATCCTCTATAAAAAGACCGACAAATATGTCCGTCAGAACATGACCCTCACCCAGCAGGAAGCCATCAAACGCATCCTGAACGGCAAGAATTTCCAGAACCGGGAACGGTATAAGGATTTGCAGGACAAAACCAAGGAACTGCTCGGCAAGGCAAGGCTCATCATCAACCTCAAGGAGGTAGAATCCAACACCTCGGACCCGCTCGCAAGGATCAGCCAAGGGTTTTATGACCTTCTGCGGCGGACCTATCCCAATCTCAACATGCTCCGTGGGATCAAATACATTGAAAACGATGTGGCAACCTGCCTCAAGCCAACCGGAGCCACCCTGTTTGGTGATGATGAAAAGATGATGAGTGAAGCGGAGCAAGAGATGCTCTCCTATATTCAAGGCAACAGCCGCAGCGGGGTCAGAACCACCTTGAAGATTCTGGTGGAAAGGTTCGAGCGGAAACCTTACGGTTGGTATTTTGCCGCCATCCTATGTGTCCTTGCCAAACTCTGCGCCCGAGAAAAGGTGGAAGCCCGCTCTGACTCCAATATCCTTGGG
>CAZDYX010000329.1:0-4489 GCA_964509775.1 uncultured Desulfobulbia bacterium
CTCGCACCCTCCGTATTACCGCGGCTGCTGGCACGGAGTTAGCCGGTGCTTCCTCCAGCGGTACCGTCAAACTATACGTATATTACCCGTATAGCACTTCTTCCCGCTTGACAGGGCTTTACAACCCGAAGGCCTTCTTCACCCACGCGGCGTCGCTGCGTCAGGGTTCCCCCCATTGCGCAAAATTCCTCACTGCTGCCTCCCGTAGGAGTCTGGTCCGTGTTCCAGTTCCAGTGTGGCGGATCATCCTCTCAGACCCGCTAACCATCGTCGCCTTGGTGCGCCCTTACCACACCAACTAGCTAATGGTACGCAGGCTCATCCCTATACGGCAACTTGTAAACAGAGGTCGCCTTTCCTCTAAATCACTCGCGTAACCTAAAGTATATCCGGTATTAGCTGACCTTTCGGTCAGTTATCCCAATCATAAGGGTAGATTACCTACGCGTTACTCACCCGTGCGCCACTCTACTCGAGAACCGAAGCCCTCTTTCGCGTCCGACTTGCATGTGTTAGGCACGCCGCCAGCGTTCGTTCTGAGCCAGGATCAAACTCTCCAGTTTGATATCCCTTAATACTCATATGCTCTCGCATTTGAGCTCGCTATCTCAAAAAAATTACAGGCCCAATCACTTCCATGATGCTATTCAGTTCTCAAAGATCAATGCCATACTTATCTTATTACCCGCAACCTCACTCCCGTGTCAAGTGGTATCAATAACCAACTTTCAGGAATGTGTCGCTTGAGGTCTGCGTAAGTAATCCATTCCCCGAACCTTGTCAATAAAAATTTTTGGGAGATCAACAGACCGAAAACAAAAATAAATTGATTCACCATAATCCCAGCAGGTAGAATACCTAACAACAAAATTAATGCATTACATCAACCGGCTTTTCAGCGAAACAGCTTTTGATCCGGCTAAACCCCATGCCCTGCGGGCACAACGAACAATGAAAATGGAATCCAGGAGTCAGCAGAATTCAGAAATAGAGAGCCCCTCGCGAAACCCCTCCTGTCTCCTGAATTCTGGATTCTGGATTCTTCATTTTCATATAAACAGACGTGAAATTTTTCCATTTCAGGAGAATAAAGATGAAAGAGGCCATGTTTTATTCGTCTAATGATGACGGAAAACAAACCGTGCAATGCCATCTCTGTCCACACTCTTGTGTGATCAAACCGGGCAAACGCGGTTTGTGCCGGGTGAGAGAAAACCAGGACGGCGTTTTATGGAGTCTGGTGTATGGCAAAATAGTTTCCGAACATGTGGATCCCATCGAAAAAAAACCCATATTCCATCTGCTGCCCGGTAGCTTTTCCTTTTCAATCGCCACGGTGGGATGCAACTTCCACTGCCGGCATTGCCAGAATTATGAAATCTCCCAATATCCACACCTCCATAACGATATTATCCCCGGCGTAACGAGGACTCCGGAACAAATTGTTGCAACCGCCAAGCAATATGGGTGTCAGAGCATCAGCTACACCTATGTGGAGCCCACCGTATTTTTTGAATTTGCCTTTGAGACCGCGGTACTTGCCCGGGAAGCCGGCCTGAAAAACATCTTCGTCAGCAACGGCTACACCTCTTCCGAGGCCACCAGAAAGATTGCCCCCTATCTGGACGCAAACAACATTGATCTTAAGGCCTTTTCAACCAAATTTTACCGGGATATCTGCGGCGCGAGATTTGAGCCGATTCTTGAAACCATTAACCTCATGAAAGAATTGGGGGTATGGGTGGAGATAACCACCCTCATCATTCCCGGACTAAACGATTCCGATCAGGAATTGCGGGATATCGCCGATTTTATCAAGGGAATAGATCCGGAAATGCCCTGGCATATATCCCGCTTTCACCCAACCTATAAAATGACCGATATCTCCCCCACTCCGGCTTCCACCCTCCACAAGGCAAGACAAATCGGGCTTGATGTCGGACTCGCCCACGTCTATGAAGGCAACATTCCAGGCACGGGCGAAGAAAATACCTGCTGTGGTAATTGCGGAAAAATACTTATTGAAAGAACCGGCTACCATATCGCCCGGAACACCTTGATCAACGGGAACTGCCCTGCATGCCAAACGCCGCTTGCCGGTATCTTTGCATAGAATAACCTGTTGGATATCTCCGGCTATCTCTGGGTTATCTATTGACGGAGGAAAATATTCCGGCTTTAATATAAGGATTTGTCGGCGTCGCAAAAAGCCGCTCCGCCAACGCGACAAGGTTGATAAGTGCTTGATATTACAAGTCGGCAATTTGAGCTTTTCGACTTTTTACGAGATCATCAAGATTGTATTACCCGTTCTATAATATTTTAACGTGGCTCTTTGCTATCCCTTTTCTTCCACTGTTTTTACTCTATACATGTACCACGGGCAGACATAGACAGGGGTTGAAGGAACGTCTGGGGTTGTTGCCGGCCTCGCTATACCGCGGAAACAAGCCGCTACGCATCTGGATTCATGCGGCATCGGTGGGCGAGGTTCAGGTCGCCAGGACGATTATCAGGGAGCTTACCGCCTGCCTGCCGGAGGCCGAACTCATTGTCTCCACGGTCACGGAACAGGGCCACAAGGTCGCAAGAAGCTGTATCGCCCCGGAGATACCCTGCATCTTTGCCCCGCTTGACCTTGCCGGCGCAACAAAAAGGGTGTGTAACGCCATCAGGCCGACAGTCTATGTCGCCCTCGAAACGGAACTGTGGCCCAACATAATCCGCGAGGTCTCCCGATGCGGGGCCAAGGTGATATTGTTGAACGGCCGCCTGTCGGAACGATCCTTTAGGCGCTACCGGGTTATCAAGGGGTTCATGCAAAACATCCTTGCTCACTTCGCCGCCATATCGGTCATTCAGGAGGCGGATGCCAATCGCTACCTTGCCTTAGGAGCCGACCCCAAAAAGATCTATGTCAACGGGAACGCCAAATACGACCTTGCCGACGGTCTCGGGCAAGATACCGAGGCCGGCTACCGAACCCTTTTCGCCCTGGCACCCCTGCAACCGGTATTGGTCGCCGGCAGCACCCATCGAAGAGAAGAGGAAATAATCCTTCATGTCTTTCAAAGGGTGAAGACAACTCATCCCCGGTTTCTCCTCGTTCTTGCCCCCCGCCACCTGAACAGGTTGCCCGAGGTTGCGACCTTGCTGGATAAAAACCGATTAAGCTTCCAACTGTTGAGCGAGACCCGGAGTCATGGCAGATGCCAGGACGTGGTACTGGTCGATACCATGGGGGATCTCCTCGGTCTCTATTCCATCGCCACCTATGTTTTTTGCGGTGGAAGTCTGGTGCCATACGGCGGACATAACATCATGGAGCCGGCCTTCTGGGGCAAACCGGTTTTTTACGGACCCAGTATGAAAGACTTTAGCGACGCCCAACAACTTCTCGAATCTTACCAGGCAGGTTTCATGGTTAAAGATGAGGAAGATCTGACCAGACGCATCCTCTACTTTGAGGACCACCGCGATCTCTATGAAAATGCATGCCGGCGCGCCAAAGAGGCAGCCCGGTCCCAGCAGGGGGCAGCCCGACGCCAGGTTCAACTTTTAACCCAAATACTCCTTTCCGAGGGCAACCGACCCATATGAAAGCACTTATAGCCTTAGAAGACGGCACCATTTTTGAGGGAGAATCCTTTACCGGACCGGGTGAGGCATACGGCGAAATAGTATTCAACACCTCGATGACCGGTTATCAGGAGATAATCACCGACCCCTCGTATAAAGGACAGATTGTTACCATGACCTATCCCCTGATCGGTAATTACGGGGTCACTCCAGTCGATATGGAATCGGCAAAAATCCAGGTCGAGGCATTCCTGGTCAGGGAATATCACGAGATCCCCAGCAACTTTCGCTCCACTTCCTCCCTGGGCGACTTTTTGAGCCGGCAAGGGGTCCTGGGTGTTCAGGGCATTGACACCCGGGCATTGACAAGACATATTCGGATCGCGGGGGCCAAGAAGGGCGTAGTCTCGACCCTTGACCTTGATCCATCGTCACTGGTGCAAAAGGCCAAAGACAGCCCGGGAATTATGGGAAGGGACCTAGTACACGAGGTGACCTGTCGAGTTCCGTATGGATGGACAGAGTTCGGGCCGATGCCGGGAGGAGATTTTTCCACCGCGGCTCCGGGCCGCCACAAAGTGGTTGCCCTGGACTATGGGTTGAAATATAATCAGCTCCGGATTCTTGTCAGAATGGGCTGCTCGGTACAGGTCATGCCAGCATTTACCTCGGCCGATCAGATCCTAACCCTTGATCCTGACGGCATCTTTCTTTCCAATGGTCCAGGTGACCCGGCGGGCGTTCCCGGCGTGGTTGAGACCATAAGGGATCTTTTAGGGGAACGGCCCATTTTTGGCATTTGCCTTGGACACCAGATGCTTGGACTTGCCTTTGGCGGCTCCACCTATAAACTCAAATTCGGCCATCGGGGAGGGAACCAACCGGTAAAAGATCTTCAGACCGGACGCAT